>NZ_JBJLRI010000080.1:0-16458 GCF_050871405.1 Kineococcus esterisolvens | reverse complement strand
CCCCCCCCCCCCCCCCCCCCCCCCCCCCCCCCCCCCCCCCCCCCCCCCCCCCCCCCCCCCCCCCCCCCCCCCCCCCCCCCCCCCCCCCCCCCCCCCCCCCCCCCCCCCCCCCCCCCCCCCCCCCACCGCCCCGGCCAGCCGGTGGGCCGTCTCCACCGCCGCGGCCTCCGCCGAGCCGCTCAGCCCGTCCACCACCACCGCGAACTCGTCGCCGCCCAGGCGGGCGACGACGTCCCCGCCCCGGACCTCCGCGAGCAACCGGCGGGCGGTCGCCACCAGCACCTCGTCGGCCACGTCCCGCCCCAGGGTGGCGTCCAGGACCTTGAAGCGGTCCATGTCGCACACCAGCACCGCCAGCGGGGCGCCCGGCACCGCCAGGCGCCGGCCCAGCTCGTCCAGCAGGGCGGTGCGGTTGCGCAGGCCCGTCAGCTCGTCGTGGTCGGCGCGGTGCACCCGCGCGGCCATCGCGCGGTGCCGCTCGTCCACGTCGGCCAGCTGGGAGACGACGACCTCGCGGCCGTCCACGCGGGCCAGCGCCACGGTGGCCTGCGCCCAGAACGAGGTGCCGTCCAGCCGGCGCACCAGCGCCTCGTCCACGGCGGTGCCGCCGCCCGCCAGGGACGCCACGACGTCCTCCAGGGGGTAGCGGCCCTGCGCGGTGCGGACCACGTCCTGCAGCACCCGCCCCAGCAGCGCCTGCGGCCCGGCGCGCACGAGGGCGCAGTAGGCGGGGTTCACGTCCAGCACGACACCGCGCCGGTCGGTGACCACGACGCCCGCCGACAGCGACCGGAACACCTGCCGCGCGCGGGTGGGGACCGCCCGGGCGGGGTCCGCCGCGGACGGGGCGGGGTCGGGCAGCAGCAGCGCACCACCGGCGCCCGCTGCAGCGCGGCGCTCGGGCAGGGGCGCGTCGGCGAGCACGGCCACCTCCTTCGCGGTCGCCCCCGATCGTCCCCGAAGACGCGCCACCGGGGAAGGGCCCGCGTGTCGTACCCTCGCGCGGCCGCCACCACCGGCGGCGGCTGAGCGCAGCCCGCGAGAGGAGACCCGGGTGCCGAGCACCGCGAACCCCGGCCCGCGCCCCGCCGGCGCGGCGCGCCCGCGCGGGCGCGGGCGGGCGCTGCGCGCCTGGCACGCCTACCGGGCGTGGCGGAACCTACCGGCCACGCTCGTCGCGGTCGGCTGGGCGCGCCTGCACGGGGTGCGCCCCGTCCTCGGCGCCGACCTGCTCGTGGAGTGCGCACCCATGCCGCCGCGCACCTACGGCCGCGGCGGCACCACGATCGGCAACGCGTGGCTGCACGGCGGCCTCGGCGGTCCCGGCCGGCGCCGCCACGAGTCCCGCCACGCCGACCAGTACGCGCTGCTGGGCACCGCGCCGTTCCTGGCGCTGTACGGCCTCAACGCGCTGGTGACCCGCAACGACCCGCGGCTGAACGTGTTCGAGCGCTGGGCCGGCCTCGCCGACGGCGGCTACGCGCCGGCGCGCGGCACCGGCTCGGGCCGCACCCGCACCGCCAGGACGGCGACGTCGTCCTCGGCGTGACCGGAGACCTCCGCGAGCACCGCGTCGCAGATGCCGTCCGGCCCCAGGTCGGCGAAGCGGGCGGCGGTGCGGACCAGCCAGTCCACGCCGTCGTCGATGGAGGCGCCGCGCCGCTCCACCAGGCCGTCGGTGTACAGCAGCACCGTCGCGCCCGGCACGAGCCCGTGGACGTGGTCGGCGCGCTGGAAGCCCGCGTCCATGCCCAGCAGCAGGTCCGGGTCGGTGCGCAGCACCTCCACCCGGCCGTCGGGGGTGAGGACCACCGGCGGCGGGTGGCCGGCGTTCGACCAGCGCAGCCGCCACGCCCGGGCGCCCTCCACCGGCTCCACGGTGGCCAGCACGCCGGTGGCCAGCGCGCCCACGCCCAGGTCGCGCATGGCGCGGTCCAGCGCGGACAGCGCCGACGCCGGTGAGACCTCCAGGGAGTAGCCGATGCCGCGCAGCAGGTTGCGCACCTGCCCCATCGCCGCGGCGGCGTCCTGGTCGTGGCCGGTGACGTCCCCGATGACCAGGCAGGCGGTGCCGGAGGCGGTGAGGAAGGCGTCGTGCCAGTCGCCGCCGACCTGGGCGTGCTCGGCCGCCGGCAGGTACCGCACGGCGATCTCCAGGTGCTCCGGCTGCGGCGCCGACGTCAGCAGGCTGCGCTGCAGCGTCTCGGCCAGCGAGCGCACCGCGTCGGCCGCCTCGCGCTCGGCGCGACGCGCCCGCACCCGGTCCAGCGCCTGCGCCGCCGAGGCCGCCAGCGCGGTGAGCAGGTCGCGGTCCTCCGGCCGCAGCTCGCGCGGTCGCCGCCAGGACAGGCCCAGGACCCCGACGGTGCGGTCCGTCAGCCGCAGCGGCCACGCGGCCGTCCCGGCGTCGGCGTCGACGACCGGCACGCCGCGCAGCGCCCCCGCGAGCGCGTCGGCCGCCGGGTCGGAGGCGTCGCCGAGGACGTCCAGGCGGCCGGTGCCGTCCGGGTCGGGCTCCAGCACGCCCAGGACGACGCCGTCGGCGCCCAGCAGTGCCGAGGCGCCGCGCCCCAGCACGTGCAGGACGTCCACCTCGGCGTCGACGTCGGGCAGCGCCTGCGCGACGGCGACGAGACCGCCGAGGCGCTGCGCCTGCCACGCCTGCAGGTCCGCGCGGCGGCGCTCCGCCTCGTAGGAGGCCGCGGCGGACAGGCCGTCGCCGACGGTGGCCGTGACCAGGCGCAGGAAGTCGCGGTAGGTGGCGTCGGGGGCGATGTGCGGGCTCAGGCGCGCGGCGAGGGTCCCGGGCGAGCCGCCGTCGAGGGCGGCGGGGATCGGCACCCACGCCAGGGGCCCGGCACCGCCGTCCTCGCGCACGAGCACCTGGCGGGGGCGCAGCGGCTCGGGGGCGGGGGGCAGCACGTGCGCGGGGGGGGGGGGGGGCGCGGCGGGCCGGGGGGGGGGGCCCTCCGGCACGTCCAGGGGCGGGGTGCGGCGGGCGCCGAGCGCGGCCTCCGCGACCACCCCCCCCCCCCCCCCCCCCCCCCCCCCCCCCCCCCCCCGCCCCCCCCCCCCCCCCCCCCCCCCCCCCCCCCCCCCCCCCCCCCCCCCCCCCCCCCCCCCGGGCAGGTGCAGGTCCACCTCGGGCAGGTCCAGGGGGGCGGTGCGCAGCACGTCGAGGGCGCGGTCGGCCACCTCCGCCGGGGAGTCCAGGTCGGTGGCCAGGTCGCCCAGCAGGGTCAGCAGCTCCAGGCGGCGGTGGTCCTGCACCTGGCTCGTGGTCTCCACGGCGATGTCCACGACGCCGGCGACGTCGCCGTCCTCGCCGAGCAGCGGGGAGTAGGAGAACGTGAAGTACGTCTCCTCCAGGAAGCCCTTGCGGCGCAGCGGCAGGGGCAGGTCCACCGACCAGGTGGCCTCGCCCGCCAGCGCCTTGTCGAAGAGGGGCCGCAGCTCCTCCCACGCCTCGGGGAAGACCTCGCGCACGGGGCGGCCCAGCGCGGCGGGGTGCTTGTCCCCGACCATGTCGGCGTAGGGCTGGTTGTAGAGCACCACCAGCTCCGGCCCCCAGCAGACGCGGGCGGGGAAGCGGGTGCCCAGGGCGAGCACGAGGGCCTGGCGCAGCGAGCGGGGCCAGGCCGCGGGGTCGCCGAGGGGGGTGGCGGTCCAGTCGACCGCCTCGTAGGCCTCGCGGAGGCCGCTGGCCTCGGCGAACGGCAACCTCTTCACGGACGGGAACCTAGTCGAGACCCTGGACGGGGGAGCACACCGCCGACGGGGCGGGAAGACGCGGGGCCCTCAGCTCGTTGAAGGCTCAACGAGGTGCTGGTCGGCACCACGAGGAGGCGCCCCCGGGCGCCGGGGAGGGGAGCACGGTGGAGATCGGCATCAGCGCCTTCGCGGAGACGACGCCCGACACGACGACGGGCGCCACGATCACCCACGCCGAGCGGCTGCGCGAGGTCGTCGAGGAGATCGAGCTGGCCGACCAGGTCGGCCTCGACGTCTACGGCCTCGGCGAGCACCACCGCGCCGACTACGCGGCCTCCGCGCCCGCGGTCGCCCTCGCCGCCGCGGCCTCGCGCACCTCGCGCATCCGGCTGTCCAGCGCCGTCACCGTCCTGTCCAGCGACGACCCGGTGCGCGTCTTCCAGCAGTTCGCCACCCTCGACGGCCTGTCGGACGGGCGCGCCGAGGTCCTCGCCGGGCGCGGCTCCTTCATCGAGTCCTTCCCGCTGTTCGGGTACGACCTGGACGACTACGAGGAGCTGTTCACCGAGAAGCTCGACCTGCTGCTGACGATCCAGCGCGACCCCGCGCACGTCGTCTGGCCCGGCGGGCGCCACCGCGCCGCGGTCGACGGCCTGGGCGTGTACCCGCTGCCCGTGCAGCAGCCGCTGCCCGTGTGGATCGGCGTCGGCGGCAGCCCGCAGTCCGTCGTGCGCGCCGGCACCCTCGGCCTGCCGCTGGCGATCGCCATCATCGGCGGCGAGCCCGCCCAGTTCCGCCCGCTCGTCGACCTCTACCGCGAGGCCGCCCGGCGCGCCGGCCACGACCCGGCGGAGCTGCCGGTGGCGACCCACTCGCACGGCTTCGTCGCCGGCACCACCCAGCAGGCCGTCGACGCCCACTTCGAGCCCTACCGGCACACGATGAACGTCATCGGCCGTGAGCGCGGCTGGCACCCCTTCAGCCGCACCGGCTACGAGGCGGCGCGCAGCCGCCGCGGGGCGCTCCTCGTCGGCTCCCCGCAGGAGGTCGCCGAGAAGATCCTGCTGCAGCGCGAACTGCTGGGGATCGACCGGTTCATGCTGCACCCGAGCGCCGGCACGGTCCCGCACCGCGAGGTGATGCGCGCCATCGAGCTGCTGGGCACCGAGGTCGCGCCCGTCGTGCGGGCCGAAGCGGGGCCGACGGTGCCCTCGCACCCGGTCGCCCTCCCCGGGGCGGCCGCACCCACCGCCCGCACCTGAGGCCCTGCTCCCCCACCCCCTCGGTGATCCAGGGGGTGGGGCGGGGGTCAGCGGCGCCTGCGGCGCACCACGAGCCAGACCGTCAGGACGGTCACGGCCACGACGGCACCGGCCAGGGCTCCGCCCTGCGCCTTCGCGCTGCCCGGGGCGCTGCCGCTGGCGCCCTGCACGGAGGAGACCGCGCGGTCCTTCACGTCCGTCACCTTGTGCTGCGCCTGCGCCTTGAGGTCGTCGACCTTGTGCTGCGCCTGCGCCTTCACGTCGTCGACCTTGTGCTGCGCCTGCGCCTTCACGTCGGCCTTCGCGGCCAGGGCGTCGGCCGTCGCCGCGAGGCGCTCGCGGGTCCGGGCGATGTCGCGCTCCAGCTCGGCGCGGTCGGCGGGCGGGGTCGGCTGGGTGCTGCTCATCGCTTGAAGCCCTCCTTGACGGCGTCCACGTCCGCCTTGACGCTGTCGACCGACGCCTGCGGCACCGGCGGGGTCGCCTGCTGGACCTCCTTCTCGCCCACCAGCGCGGCCACCGCGGCCAGCGCCAGGAGCACCACGGCGACGATCAGCGCGGACAGCCACACGTCCAGGACGAGGGAGAGCGCCGCGACGGCCGTGGTCACCAGGGCCGCGATCGCGAAGAACGCCAGCAGGCCCGCGACGGAGAACGCCCCCAGGCCCAGCCCGGCCTTCTTGCCCTTCTCGGTCAGGTCCATCTTGGCCAGCTGCACCTCGTCGCGCACCAGGCGCGACACCTGCTGCGTCAGGTCGCTGACGAGCTGACCGACGGAATCGCCGTCGGCGGCGTGGGACACCACGGGACCGGGACCGGGCTGCGGGGTGGTGCGCGCGGCGTCAGGCGCACCGGCGGCTCGCGCACCGGAGCGGTGCACGACGCTGAGGTCGTCCGTGCGCGTGGAGCTCCTGTCGTGGCTCATGCGAGCGCACTACCCGGCGGCGGCACCGGTGAAACTCCGGGTGATCACCGGTGCCGCCGTGCCGGGTGCGTCAGCGCATGTGGGGGTACACGTGCGTGGTCGGCGCCACGAACGTCTCCTTCACCGCGCGCGGGCTCGTCCAGCGCTGGAGGTTCAGGATCGAGCCCGCCTTGTCGTTGGTGCCCGAGCCGCGCGAGCCGCCGAACGGCTGCTGCCCCACGACCGCACCGGTGGGCTTGTCGTTGACGTAGAAGTTGCCCGCGGCGAACCGCAGCGCGTCCTGCGCCTGCCGCACCGCGGTGCGGTCGTCGGCGATCACGGCGCCGGTCAGACCGTACTGCGAGCCGGAGTCCACCAGGCGCAGGACGTCCTCCCACGCGCCCGGGCGGGAGTCGTCGTAGACGTGGACGGCGAGGATCGGGCCGAAGTACTCGGTGGAGAACAGCTCGTCGCCCGGGTCCTCGCCCAGCAGGACCGTGGGGCGCACGAAGAACCCCTCGGAGTCGTCGTACGTGCCGCCCGCGGCGACCTCGACACCGGCGGTGGCGCGGGCCCGGTCGATCGCGGCGGCGTTCCTCGCGAACGAGCGGGCGTCGATGACGGCGCCGCCGAAGTTCGACAGGTCCGTGACGTCGCCGTAGCTCAGGGAGTCGGCGCGCGCCAGGAAACCGGAGCCCATCCGGTTCCACACCGAGCGCGGCACGAACGCCCGCGAGGCCGCCGAGCACTTCTGGCCCTGGTACTCGAAGGCGCCCAGCAGCATCGCGGTGGACAGCACCTCCGGGTCGGCCGAGGGGTGCGCCACCACGAAGTCCTTGCCGCCGGTCTCGCCGACCAGGCGCGGGTAGGTGCGGTAGCCCGAGATGTTCTCCCCCACCGTGCGCCACAGGTGCTGGAACGTGGCGGTGGACCCGGTGAAGTGGATGCCCGCCAGGTTCGGGTCGGCCAGCGCGACCTCGGAGACGGCACGGCCGTCACCGCCGACGAGGTTCACCACGCCGGGCGGAAGGCCCGCCGCCTCCAGCAGCCGCATCGTCCAGTGCGCCGACAGCATCTGCGCGGGGCTGGGCTTCCACACCACGGTGTTGCCCATCAGCGCCGGGGCGGTGGGCAGGTTGCCGGCGATGGCGGTGAAGTTGAACGGGGTGATCGCGTAGACGAAACCCTCCAGCGGGCGGTGGTCCAGGCGGTTCCACACCCCCGGGGAGGACACCGGCTGCTCGGCGATCAGGCGGCGGCCGAACGCGACGTTGAACCGCCAGAAGTCCACCAGTTCGCAGGGCGCGTCGATCTCCGCCTGCTGCGCGGTCTTGGACTGCCCCAGCATGGTGGCCGCGGCGAGCTTCTCCCGCCACGGCCCGGCCAGCAGGTCCGCGGCGCGCAGGAACACCGCGGCGCGGTCCTCGTAGTCCATCGCCGCCCACTGCGGGCCGGCGGCCAGGGCGGCGTCCACGGCGGCGCGGGCGTCGTCGCGGGTGGCGGCGGCGAACGTGCCCAGCACGCTCGAGCGCCGGTGCGGCTGCACGACGTCGATGCGTTCACCGCCGCCGAGCGACTGCACGCCGCCGATGGTCTGGGTGATTTCGACGGGGTCGGCGGCCTGCTCGGCGAGCTGGTCGGTGAGCAGCTTGCGCTCGGTGCTGCCGGGCGCGTAGCCGTGCACCGGCTCGTTGCGCGGGGCGGGGACCTCGGTCACGGACTGCACGACGACCTCCGGGGGTTCTCGGGTTCAGGGTTTTTCAGGCGGTGACGAGGGAGCGCGCGAAGAACGCGAGGTTCGCGGGGCGCTCGGCCAGGCGGCGGGAGAAGTACGCGTACCAGTCGGTGCCGAAGGGGACGTAGGTGCGCACCACGTGCCCGGCGGCGGCCAGTCGGCGCAGCTCGTCGGCGCGTATGCCGTAGAGCATCTGGAACTCCGCCGCCCCGGGGGCGCGGCCGGCCAGCAGCTCCTCCGCGATCCGCACGATCCGCAGGTCGTGGGTGGCGACCATCGGGTACGCGCCGCCGTCCAGCAGGGTGCGCAGGCACCGCACGTACGCCAGGTCGACGTCCCTCTTGGCGGGGTGGGCCACCTCGGCGGGCTCGGCGTAGGCGCCCTTGACCAGGCGCACCCGCGAGCCGGGGTGCGCCAGGTCGGCCGCGTCCCCGGGGGTGCGGTGCAGCATCGACTGCAGCACGCAGCCGGTGCGGGGGAACTCCGCCCGCAGCGAGCGCAGCGCCTCCAGGGTGAGGTCCACGCGGGTGTGGTCCTCCATGTCGAGGGTGACGTCCACGCCGTGGGCGTACGCGTGCGCGGCGAGGGCGAGGGCCCGCTCGGTGGCGCGCGCCGGGCCGTCCGGGCCCAGGCCCTGCCCCAGCGCCGACAGCTTCACCGACACCTCGTTGCCCTCCGCGAGACCGGCGGCGGCCAGCCCGGCGACCAGGTCGCGGTAGGCGGCGACGGTCTCCTCGGCCTGCTCGGGGCGGGTGACGTCCTCGCCGAGGACGTCGAGGGTGGTGCGCACGCCGTGGGCGTCGAGGGCGCGCACCGCACCCAGCGCCGAGTCGACGTCCTCGCCGGCGACGAAGCGGCGCACGACGGGACGGCTGAGGCTGCTCCCGGTCACGAGGGAGCGGACGCGCGGCGCACCGGCCACGCCGAGGACCACCTGGGCGAACACCCTGACGACGCTAGGCCCGTGCGGGCCCGTCCACCAGGGACACGTGGACGACATCACGGACGGTGCGTCATCCACGGGGAAGCCGCGCCGGTGGGAGGCTGGACCCGTGAGCACGCCCTCCGCCGCCCTCGGCCTGCAGGAGCTGGTGGACTCCGTCGCCGACCTGGCCGGGGCCCCCACCACCCTGGAGGACCGCGACCTGCACCTGGTGGCCGCCTCCGGGCACGACGACGACGTCGACGAGGTGCGGCGCACCTCGATCCTGCGGCGGCGCTCCGACACCCGCGTGCAGCAGCTGTTCGCGACCTTCGGCATCGCGCGGGCGGCCCGCCCGCTGCGGGTGCCCGGCGACCCCGCTGCGGGCCGGATGGCCCGCTGGTGCGTGCCGGTGCGCTGGCGCGGGGTGACCTACGGCTACCTCTGGCTGCTCGACCCGGACGGGCGGGTGGAACCGGCCCGGCTGGAGGGGCTGCACGACGTCGTCGACGCCGTCGCCGCCGCCCTGGCCCACCGCTCGCGCACCGCCGACCGCACCACCTGGGCGGTGGGGGAGCTGCTGTCGCCCGATGCCGCGGCCCGCGCCGGCGCCGTCGAGGAACTGGCCCGCGAGGCCGTCCTGCCCGCCGGCGAGCTGCGCGTCGTCGCCCTCGCCCCCGCGGGCGGGGAGGCCGCCGGGCCCGTCAACGCCTGGGTGCTGCCGCGCACCGTGCTGGTGGCGCCCGTGGGCTCGCGGGCCGCGCTGCTGGTGCCGGGGACCGTGCCCGCCGCGGAGGTCGCCGCCCGCGCGGCCGGCGCCCTGGTCGCGCAGCACCCGGCGGGCGTGGCGGCCGGGGTCTCCGGCCCGGTGGCGGTGGACGCGGCGCACACCGGGTGGCGGCAGGCGGGGGCCGCGCTGCGCGCTGCGCTGTCCGCGGTGGGGGGCGGGCCCCGCGGGGCCGCGGCGGTGCGCGGCTGGGAGGACCTGGGCACGCTGCGGCTGCTGGCGCTGGCCGAGGCCGACGCCCTGGCGGCCGTCGCGGTGGACCAGCGGGCGCGACGGCTGCTGGCGGGCGACCCGGAGCTGGTGCGCACCGCGCGCACCTACCTGGACCTGGCGGGCTCGGCGCAGCGCACCGCGGCGGCGCTCGGCGTGCACCGGCAGACGCTGTACCACCGGCTGCGGAGGGTGCGGGAGACCAGCGGCTACGACCTGGACGACGGCGCCGACCGCCTGGCCCTGCACCTGGCGCTGACCCTCGCGGACCTGGCGTGACGCCCCCCGCCGGGGACGGGTCAGCGGCCGGGGAGGGGGAGGTCCTCGGGGACGCTGTGCGGGCCCGCCACCTCCGGGCGGGGACCGTCCTGCGGGTGCAGGCGCACCGCCACCAGCGCCACGTCGTCCTCCGGCTCCGGCGGCAGCAGCCGGTCCAGGATCCCGTCGCACAGGTCGTCCAGGTCCGCGTGCGCCAGCTCCGCCACGGCCGTGCGCAGCCGCGCCAGCCCGTCGTCGATGTCCTGCCCGCGCCGCTCCACCAGGCCGTCGGTGAACAGCAGCACCGTCGACCCGCGCTCCAGCTCCACCACGTCGTCCCGGCGCGGCAGGTGCGGGGCGATGCCCAGCAGCAGGTCCGGGTCGCCGCCCTGCAGGGCAGCGACGGTGCCGTCGCGGTGCAGCACCACCGGCGGCGGGTGCCCGGCGTTCGACCAGCGCAGCCGGGTGACGCCCCGCGCCCGCTCCCGCGGGGTCTGCTCCAGTCGCGCCACCACGGCCGTGGCCGTCGTCGCCACCGCCAGGCCGCGCATCGCGGCGTCCAGCGTGGACAGCACCACCGCCGGCGAGCCGCCGCTGGAGTACGCGATGCCCCGCAGCAGGTTGCGCACCTGGCTCATGGCGGCCGCCGCGTCCACGTCGTGACCCATGACGTCGCCGATCACCAGGACCGTGTCGCCCTCCGGCTGCAGGAACGAGTCGTACCAGTCACCGCCCACCCGCACCGCCTCCGCGGCGGGCCGGTAGCGCACCCGCACCTCCAGGTGGTCCGGCTCCACGGGGGCGCTGAGCAGGCTGCGCTGCAGCCCCTCGGCGACGTGCTGCTGCCGCGCGTACAGGCGCGCGTTGTCCAGGCCCAGGCCCGCGCGGTCGGCGACCTGGGCGGCGGTGGCCAGGTCGTCGCCGCGCAGCGGGCCGTCCTCGGCGGAGCGGAACAGCGACATCATCCCCAGCAGCCGGCCCCGCGCCCGCAGCGGCAGCACGTACGCCGACTCGGGTGCGAGCTGCAGCAGCAGCTCGCGCGCCTCCCCGGACAACACCCCCGCCAGCCGCTGCGTCGCCCCCGACTCGATGACGACGGCGCCCTGCCGCGCCTGCGAGCGCCGCAGCGGCGCGTCGGCCGCCAGCCCCGACAGGCGCACCCGGCAGTAGCGGGCGGTGAGCTCCCGCAGCGCGGGGTCGGCGTGCCAGGACCCGATGTCGCGCAGCGCGCCGCCCTCGTCGACGAGGGTGACCACGGCCCAGCGCGCCAGCGTCGGCACCACGTGGCGCGCCAGGCGAGCCACGGCCCCGTCGGCGTCGAGGGTGGCGACCAGGTCGGCGCCGACGGTGGCCAGCAGCTCCAGCCGCCGGGCGGTGCGCTCGGCCTCCTCCTGCGCCTCGCGGCGGGCGGTGACGTCGATGAAGTACACCGACAGCCCGTCCGGGTCCGGCCAGGCCCGCACCTCGAACCAGCCGTCCAGCGGCAGCGGGTGGTGCGCCTCGAACGCCACCGGCTCGCCGGTGGCCACCGCGCGGCGGTACTCCTGCTCGAACGGGGAGCCGACCGCGTCGGGGTACAGCTCCCAGACCACCTCGCCGAGCAGCTCCTCGCGGGAGCGGCCCAGCAGCCGCTCCGCCTCGGCGTTGACGTAGCTGAAGCGCCACTCGCGGTCCAGCGAGTAGAACGCCGCCGACATCGTCTCGAGCACGCGGGAGACGCGGGCGTCGCTGCGGCGTTCCGCGGTGGTGTCGTAGGCGGCGCCGGCCAGCCGCAGCGGCCGGCCGGTGGCGTCGCGCAGCACCTGCCCGCGCGCCTTCACCCACCGGGTGCCGGCCGGGTTGAGGACGCGGTACTCCAGGTCGACGCGGTCCCCGCCGGCCACCGCCGCGGCGACCGCCTCCTGCACGCGCGGCAGGTCGTCGGGGTGCAGGCGCGCCTCGAACGCGGCGAGGCTGCCGTCGAACTCGTCCTCGGCGTAGCCGAACATCTCCAGCATGCGCTCGTCCCAGGTGAGCGCCCCGGTCAGCAGGTCCATGTCGAAGCTGCCCACCCCGCCGGCGGCCACGCCCACCTGCCAGCGCAGCTGGTCGGCCTCGTGCTGCACGGCCAGCGCCGACAGCTGCAGCTCACCGACGGCCACGGCCGCCAGGTCGACCAGCAGCTCCACGTCGGTGCGCGACCAGCACCGCGGCAGGGGGTCGAAGACGGCGAGGACGCCGACGACCTCCCCGTCGGTGCCGGTCATCGGCACGCCCAGGTAGCAGCCGACGACGCCGGAGGTGACGGCCTGCAGGGCGGCCCAGCGCTCGTCGGCGGTGGCGTCGCCGACGGCGAGGGGGCCGGCGCCGAGCGCGGTGGCGGTGAGCAGCTCGTCGACGGGCGCCAGCAGGCCCGCGGAGGCCCCGGCACCGGTGGGGTCGCCGCCCTCGACGAGCTCGGCGCGCGCCGACGACACCGACAGCGCCCGCGCGGCGAGCGCGGCCAGGCGCTCCAGCGCCGGGTGGGGGGGGTTGGCGGGCGCGCGCGGGACGCCCGGCGGGTCCGCAGTGGACCAGCCCTCCCAGCCCGCCGCTGGCCTCGCCTGCATGTGGCACACCTTCGACTCCGCGCCGCGGACCGCCCGGGCGCACCTCCTCGACCGAGGCTTCGATCGTCGCGGTGGCGAGCACAGTCGTCACCGCGCGTCACAGGATAGGGGCGTTGGGCGACCCGGCGCTGGTGTCCGGGCATCCTCCTACCCTGGCCGCACACGCCCCCGGCCCGGGTGGCACCGCACGGAGGGAGGGCGCGTGCGCGGCGACCCCACCCGCGACCCGTTCCGCCCCGGCAGGCTCGAGCCGCCGGCGGGGCGGCCCCGGCGCGAGGAGGTGCTGCGGGCGCTGCGCCTGTTCCGGCCCCACGTCCGCACGCTGTCGGCTGTGGCCGGGCTCATCGCGCTGTCGGCGCTGGCGGGGGTGGCCTCGCCGTTCCTGCTGCGCGAGGTCGTCGACGAGGCCCTGCCCGAGCAGGACCTCGGCCTGCTGGCCGCGCTCGCCGGGGGGCTGGTGGCGATCGCCGTGGTCACCACGGCCCTGGACGTCGTGCAGGGGCTGCTGACCACCCGCGTGGGCCAGTCCGTCATGCACGGGCTGCGCACGTCCCTGTACGCCCACCTGCAGCGCATGTCCCTGGGCTTCTTCGCCCGCACCCGCACCGGCGAGGTGCAGTCGCGCATCGCCAGCGACATCGGCGCCCTGCAGACCGTGGTGACCACCACCGGCGCCGAGCTGGTGCAGAACCTCGCGACGGTCGTCGTGACGGTCGTGGCGATGCTCGCGCTGGACTGGCGGCTGGCGCTGTTCTCCTTCACGGTGCTGCCGCTGGCGGTGCACCTGAACCGGCGGGTGGGCCGGCTGCGGCGGCGCATCACGGCGCAGCGGCAGCGGCAGCTGGCCGAGATGTCGGCCACGGTGGAGGAGACCCTGTCGGTCTCGGGGATCCTGCTGACCCGCACCACCGGCCGCACCCGCGAGGTCGTGGAGCGCTTCACCGCCCAGTCCGACGGCGTGGCGCGCCTGGAGGTCGGCTCGGAGATGGCCGGGCGCTGGCAGTGGTCGCTCATCACGCTGACGATGGCGGCGGTGCCGGCGCTGACGTACCTGCTGGGCGGGTGGCTGCGCGGCACGGGCGCCGCGCTGAGCATCGGCACCCTCGTGGCGCTGGTGACGCTGCAGGCGCAGCTGTTCCGGCCGCTGGGGGCGCTGCTGCGCATCCTGGTGCGGCTGCACGCCTCGATGGCGCTGTTCACGCGCGTGTTCGAGTACCTGGACAGCGCGCCGGAGGTCGCCGAGGCGCCCGACGCGGTGGAGCTGCCCCGGCCGCGGGGGCGGGTGGAGTTCCGCGGCGTGGAGTTCCGCTACCCCGGCGCGCAGCGCCCCGCGCTGAGCGGCATCGACCTGGTGGTGCCGGCGGGCACCTCGCTGGCGGTGGTGGGGGCCACCGGGTCGGGCAAGACGACCCTGGGCTACCTGCTGGCGCGGCTGCACGACGTGGACGCCGGCGCGGTGCTGATCGACGGGCACGACGTGCGCGACGTCACCGCCCGCTCGCTAGCCGGGGCCGTGGGGGTCGTCACGCAGGAGACGTTCCTGCTGCACGCCAGCATCGCGGAGAACCTGCGCTTCGCAGCACCGGGCGCGAGCGACGCCGACCTGCGCCGCGCGGCGCGCACCGCGCAGGTCGAGGCGGTGGTGGACGCGCTGCCGGAGGGCTTCGACACGGTCGTCGGCGAGCGCGGGTACCGCTTCTCCGGCGGGGAGAAGCAGCGCATCGCCCTGGCTCGCGCGGTGCTGCGCGACCCGCCGGTGCTGCTGCTGGACGAGGCGACCAGCGCCCTGGACACCCGCACGGAGCGGGCGATGGCCTCGGCGCTGCGCGAGGTCGCCAGCGGCCGCACCACGATCACGATCGCGCACCGGCTGTCCACGGTGCGCGAGGCCGACCAGATCGTCGTGCTGGACGGCGGGCGGATCGCCGAGCGCGGCACCCACGACGAACTGCTGGCCGCGCGGGGCCGCTACGCGGAGCTGGTGGCCGCCGACGAGGCGCGCTCGGCGGTGGAGCCGTCGGCCTGAGCCGGCGACCCGCCGGGCACCTCCGCCGGTTCCGCCACCGGTTCCACCGGTTCCGCCGGTTCCGCCACCTCGGGCCGCTCGGCGCGGTGCAGCAGGCCGCGCACGCCCGCGTCGAAGGGCGCCGAGCGCTCGGCGGCCGTGGCCTCCACGGCGCGCACCACCACCCCCACGGTGCGGTCGCCGCGGCGGCGGCCGCGGCCGGGCAGCGGCGCGGGCGGCGACCAGCGGGCGAGGCGCCCCGCCAGGGCTCCGGCCTCGTCGGCGCCGGCGCCCGGCAGCACGGCGACGAACTCGTCGGCGCCCCAGCGCCCGGCCGTGGCGCCCGGAGGCAGCAGCGACAGCAGGTGCGCGGTGAAGGAGGTGAGCAGCGCGTCGCCGGCGACCCAGCCGTAGGAGTCGTTCACGGCGCGGAACCCCTCCAGCTCCGCGCGCAGCACGCTCACCGGCCGGTCGCCGGGGCGGGCGGCGGCCAGGGCGGCCGCGACGCGCTCCTGCAGCAGGCTGCGGCCCGCCAGGCCGGTGAGGGGGTCGCGCCGCGCGGCGTCGGCGAGCCGGCCCGCGCGCTCGCGCAGGGCGCGGGTGGCCTCGCGCAGGGACCGCTCCAGCTCCCGCTCGCCGGTGACGTCGCGGCTGACGAGCACCACCCCGGCGACCGCGCCGTCCGCGCCGGTGAGGGCGCTGGCGGTGACGTCGACGAGCAGCTCGCGGCCGGCGCCGGTGACGACGGGCACGGCGGAGCTCGACCAGGTGCCCCCGGCGGTCAGTGCGTCGACCAGCGCGGCGAAGTCGGTGGCGAGCCGGGGCGCACGGCCGGTGAGGACGCCGACGTGGCGGCCCACGGCCTCCTGCGCGGCCGGGCCCCACAGGCGCTCGGCGCCCGCGCCGGTGAACACGACGGTGCCGGCCAGGTCGGTGACGACGACGGAGTCGCTGACGCGCCCGAGCAGGTCCGCGCCGCCGGGCCCGGGGCCGCCCTGCACGCGCAGCACGTGGTGGTGCCGCGGGGGCGAGCCGGGCGGGGAGTCCCAGCGGGTGAGGACCCCGCACACCGAGCGCCCGTCGGGGCGGGTCAGCAGGACGGCGCGGGAGCCGGGCCCCGGTGCCGGGTGCCCGGGGGAGCCGGCGCCGAGCAGCGCGGCGGCGCGGCGGCCGAGCGCCTCGGCGGCGGGCACGCCCAGGACGCGCTCGGCGGCGGGGTTCCAGGCGGTGACCAGGCCGTCCGGGCCGGTGGACCACGCGGGGTCGGGGCAGCCGGTGAGGTAGGCGTGCAGCCCGTCGACGGGCGCGCCGCCGGGGGCCGCGTCGGGCGGTGCTGCCACCGGTGCACCTGCCACTGCCGCTCCCCGCGCTCCCCGGACCGGTCCGCCCGGTCACCCGGAGTGCTTCGGCCGGCGGGGGGTGCGGGCGCAGCGACCGATCGGGTGGTTCAGGCGGCCGGGCCGGCGCGCCGGTCCCCGCGCGCCGCCGCGAGGAGCCCGGCGACGCCGGCGACGACGTCGTCGAGGTCGTCGGGGGCGACACCGATGGAGGAGCCCGCCCACAGCCCGTCGCCGACGAGCTGCACGACGCGCGAGAGCACGTGGTCGCCCACCTGCTCCTCGATGGCGGCGCGCCACTCCTCGGTGGCGTCGGTGAAGGCACCCACGGCACGGGGGTCCCCCTCCTGGGCCAGGTGCAGGACGGCGACGGCCGTGCAGGAGAGCGGGTCGCCCTGCTGGATGACGGAGGTGCGCAGGTAGTACTCAGTGGCGCCCTCGGGGGCGGTGCGCATGTCGCGGGCGTCGTCGCCCGCCATGCGGCGGAAGCGCTCGAGCAGGCCGTCGACGAGGGCGTCCTTGGTGCCGAAGTGGTAGAGCAGCCCGCCCTTGGAGACGCCCGCGGTGGCGGCCACCGCGTCGAGGGTGGCGCCGCGGGAGCCGGCGGCGACGAGCAGCTCGCTGAAGGCGTCCAGGAGCCGGTCGCGCGTGCTGGGGGGGCTCGTCACGCCCAGGAGGTTAATCGAGGTCGACTGCACCGTCCGGACGGTACAGTCGGTGGTGCACCGTCCGGACGGTG
>NZ_JBJLRI010000007.1:0-88064 GCF_050871405.1 Kineococcus esterisolvens | reverse complement strand
ACTCCTACGCGGCCAGGACCGGCCGCTTCCTACCCCGCCTCGGACGCCTACCCACCGAGACCATCACCCACAAATAACGCGATCTGAGCGCGATCACGGCGGGTCTACGACTTCACGGTCATCCCGCGTTCCGGGCGCGATCATGACCGGCCGGCGACCTCACAGACTTGTCGAAGTGCGAGTGGTCATCGGGCTCTTCGGATCTGCGGGTGGGAAGGCAGACCTGGCTCGATGGGCTGGGCCGCGGCAGACCACTGGCTACCCCGCGGCCGAGGGTCGCTACCAGCGGTGATAGCGCGCGGATCGCGGGATGACCGTGAAGTGGGTGAGGCCCGGTCGTTGCCCGGAGCGCGGCTCGCCCATGCTGCTGTCTCAAACGCGCAGCTCATCGAGGACGGAGGACGGTGATGGACCAGACCTGGGAACCGGCCGCCTCCACCTTGGGTGTGGTCACGGGCCTTCCGCTGCCCGCCGCCGTGCAGGACCTGCTCGCGAGCCTGCAGCCACCGCAACCGCAGCAGCACCGCCGCTCGCGCCGCGGCAGCACGGGCGCCCGCCCCCTCCTCGAGGAGGACCAACCCTTGCGTCCTGACGAGCTCGAGCGCGCCGTATCGCAGCAGCTCCCTCCGGTGGGTGCTGTGCACCTGCACGGGGCGGACGGGCGAGAGCTGCAGCCGCTGTGGGTCGGTGCCTGCGCCCCGCGAGCAGGCACTACCCCTGCAGATGTGCGGGCCGGGCGCTCACCGCGCCGGGCGGCTGAGCGATCTTCCGTGCTGCGCCTGCTGCTGGTCCCGCACGGTGTCGAGTTGGCCGGGCTCGTCCAGGGGGAGGTCTTGAGCCGGGGGATCACCCAGATCGTGTGGTCGTTCGGGCCAAGCACGGCGACGCCGCCGCCGGAGACGGCACGCCGTCGCCTGAGCGGGGACTGCACGCTGGTCGATGTACGTGGTCATCTGGTCTTGGTGAGCTACGCCAGCCCTGCTGGTACCACGTTGAGCTGGCGGGGTCGGCGTGCGCGGATGGCGTGCTCGGTTTCGGTGCAGACGCCCGTCGAGCCAGTGCTGGCGGTGCAGCGACTCGCTCAGGACGACCTTCTGCTGCCGGCGGCTGCTCACACCTGACCGTGGGCGCGGCACCTGATGGCTGCCCATCTCCACCCCGCAAGCGCGCGATGTCCGCGGGATGACCGTGAGGTCGTTCACCCTTGATCGGTGGCGGGTCGGGGCCACCAAGAGTCGGCCGTGGTGATGGCCTCCTCGCCCAGGAGACGACGGAGCTGCGGGTGGGCAGCGAGACGACGACGGGCCCGGTGCAGACGCACCCGGGCGCCGGTGGCGCTGATGCCCACCACTCGCGCTGCATCTGCGGTGCTCAACTGCTCCCAGGCCGTCAAGGTGATGAGCTCTCGGTCCAGCTCGACCAGACCGGCCAAGGCGTCGCGCACCGCTGCAGCCGTCCGCGACGGGCTGCCGCTGCTGGCCGAGTCGTTGTCGATCTGGTCATCGACCAGCAGCGATCGTCGCTGGGCCGATTCCTCGCTCAGGGGCTGGTGCTGGTGCACCGTCTGCTCGCGGTGGTGCTGAGCCAGCAGCCGTCGGGCGGTGCCAAACAGCCACAACCGTTCACGTCCTGCGGGCAGGTCGGCCCGGCGTCGCCAGGCCACGAGGTAGACCTCGGCGAGCAGGTCGCCGGCCTCACCTGCATCGACTCGTCGGCTCAGGTAGGCCAGGACGTCGGTGCGGGTGGCGCGGAACAACTGCTCGAACCGCTCGGCCTCCGCACCCGCCTGCGTGTCCACTTCGGCAGTGACCGGGTGGGGCGTGGGGTGAGGTGCGGGGAGGTGTCCAGGGTGAGTCATCGAGTCGGTCCCTGGTAGGCCGGGTCGGCGTTGAGTGCCGGGGTCAGCTGCGGGTCGCAGCGTCCGCTGTCGGTGACTGCGTCCAGGACCGCGCGGTGGTCGCCGGTCGCTGCGGCGGCAGCGATGGCGGGTACCCATCCGAAGCGGGTCTCAGCCTGTGCACCCTGATCACCCAGGGCCCCGGTCGGGCTCGGGTGGGGGTCGACGTCGGTGACCGCGGTCCAGGTCAGCGACGCGGTGAGGGTGTCACCGGCCGTCTGGCGGGCGGTGCTGTCGGTGCTGTCGCCGGTGGTGTCGGCGGCGATCCAGGCGTCAGCCCAGGTGCAGATGGCGTTCTGCGCGACCTGGGCGCGCAATGCGCTGGTGCTGATCTGGCCGTCGGCCTGAGGGGCGAGCATCCCGGTGCTGAACTGCGCCTGGCGCTGGGCTTGATGGGTGGGGGCGAAGGGGATGTCGGCGCTGAGCTGGTGGGCCACGTCGAGGTAGTCGCTGCCGTCTTGGCGCAGGAGCTCCCCCGGGCCGGCGGCGGTGGCCTCCCAGCCGGCGCTCTGCTGCCCGGTGCGGGTGGCGAGGTAGGTGGCGGCGGCGGCGGTGCCGGTTCCGGCCAGCGCGACGGCCAGGGTGATGGCGCCAGCCCGGGCAAGACGGCGGTGGCGGCGGGCGTGGACCTGTTGGGCGGTGACGACGTCGAGGCGACGAGCCCGTCGCGCGGCCTGCTCGTGCGCGGTGCCGGCGGGGGCAGCCGTCGAGGTGCTGGGCGCAGTGGCTGCCCGGGTGCTGGCTGGGGTCGCTGGGGTGTTGATCATGGCGGTGGTGACGCTGTCCCAGGCGTGGGTGTATGCCGCCTGCTGCTGCCGGGGGGTTAGTGAGGGTGGTGCTGCGTTGCGCAGCAGGCTGTCGAGGTCGGTCTCGACGTCCTTGAGGTCCTCGGCGTCGTGGTCGCGCATGATCAGTCTCCGGTCCGGGCGGCTCCTGGTGAGCACCCACACCAGTACGTGTCACCACCGTTACAGAGGCGGTCGCTTCGGCTAGCAGCGACTCACCGGCCAGCGTGATGACCGGATGTGCGTGTCGGTGGTCGACCGGAGCATTCGAAGGCGCTGGGGCAGGGTGGACCCGTGCTGAAGCGACTGCACGCTCCTGGCCCACCGCACGTGGAGGTGCCGCGGCTGCGCACCCTGCTGCACGCCCTCGACGACCACGAGCACCTCGAGCATCCGGCCGGCTTCGACGCCGACGCCGTCAGCACCCGCTTCGAGCAGCTGGTGCGGGACCTGGAGGCCGCCTTCGCCCACCGCTGCAGGGTGGACCGCCACTTCCAAGACGCCAGCCACCACGGCGTCATCCGCATCCCAGCCCAGGCCACGGCCACCGGGGAGCAGCTGATGCTGGTGGTCAGCAACTTCGGCGACATGGTCGTGTGCGCGGTGGGCAACACGGGCGCGCGAATCGATGCGCAGACCGACGAGCTCATCGACCCGCAGGACGCCGACCGTGTCCGGAACGTGCTGGCCCGACTGAGGTACCTGCTGGTGCCGGAGGACCCGTTGTGGCAGCCGTACGACGGCAGCGGCCCGTTGAGTGCGCAGCACGGGAGCGGTCGCACCTGGTACGACCGGTACTTCACCCACCTGTGAGGGGCTCGAGGAGTCGCTGACGCTCGTGGCCACCACGGGCAGCGTCGAGACCGCGCAAGCGGTCCGACCCCCTTCTCGAACGCTCGCACTTCGACATGACCGTGAAGTCGAGGAGCGACTCAGTGACGGTCAGGCTCGCCTACCCACCCGCAGATCCGAAGAGCCGGTCATCGGTGAGTCGATCACCGCTTCCGTTCCCCGAACCGGAGGCGGAGAATGGCCCGAACACGGTGGACGCCTCGCAACCACGCCGCGCATGATCGACCCGTGAGGTTCCTGCGCCCGGGGTGGCTGATCGAGCTCGACTCCGGCCTGTGGGCGGTGGACACCTCCCAACCGGTGGCCGCCGTCCTCGACCCCCGCGACGGGCGGGTGCGGCGCGTGGTCTCCTGGCCGGCCGTGCCCCCGCCGGCGGTGCACGCACGCCCGGTGGTGCTCGGCGACGGCACCTCGCTGTGGGTGCAGCAAGAATCCGGCGGACCCGTCGTGCGCATCGGCACCGACGGCATCGCCGCCGCCGGATGGGTCGGTGGACCCACCGACCACGCCGCACGTCAGCGGTTGGCGGCCTGCGGACCGGGCGTCGCCTGGTGCGCGACCCCTGCACCGGAGGCGGAGTACGTGCGCCGCGGCGAGCAGCCGCGCACCTTCCTCGGCTTCGGGCAGTTGCGACGGGTGGACGCCGACGGCCGGGTGCTCACCGTCGCGATGGACCGCGGGGTGCAGGCGCTGCACGCCAGCCCGCAAGGGCTGCTGGTGGCCGCCGTCGGGGACGGCTACGGGCTGCGCCGCTGGGACGAGACGCAGGACCGCGTCAACCGCGACACCCGCTGGTACCTCCTGCCGTGGCAGGAGGAACCACCCCGGTCCCTGACCGACGAGCACGCCCTGCCGCAGGGGTTCGAGCCACCCCCGGCCGACGACCCGTCGTCCCTGTTCTCCCAGGACCTGCGTGGCTACGGGCCGATCGCGCGCGGGGCAACGCTGGAGTGGTTCACGCAGCCCAGCGAACACCCGCCCGCCGCGGGTCGCTCCTGGACGCGCCCGGTCGTGAGCGCACGCGACACCTCGCAGCAGGTGCTGGCCTCGTGGGACCTCGGTGACGGCTGGATCGAGGCCGTCAGCGCCTGCGGCACCCGCCTGGTCGCTGCCGTGGCGCGCCGTCCGCGCACGTGGACACCGCGCACTGCGCAGCACCCCGTGGACGTGATCGCCCTGGACGCCTCCGATCGCTCGCGCACCGACCTGCTGCCCGCGGGATCCCTCGACGTCAGCGAGCACTGCCGGCCGCTGCAGCTGCGCCCGCTGGAGGCGGACTCCTACGCCCAGCAGATGCTGCAGGAGGTGCAGGAGCGTGCCGGCCGGTGGCAGCAGGTGGGAGCCCGGGACGTCGAGCACCGCCTGACCGGGTCCTGGCCCGACACCGTCCTGGAACTGACGTTGACGGTGCCCGAACGCCCCGGAGTGCGGCTGCGACGGCGCGTCCCCCTCTTCGACGAACTGGGTCGCATCCTCGGTCCGCAGTACCCCGACGCCCACCTGGTGGACCAGTACGAAGCGCAGATGCTGCCGCCCGTGGATCAGGCCCGTGACGGCTTCCTCGACGTCTGAGCCACGCCTCCGCCGACGGCACCTCAGTCATCAACGCCCACCGCCGTTCCCGCACTCATGGCGCTGACCTGGCAGGTTCCAGGCCACGCGGTGGCTGCTTCGTCGTCACAACCGTCACCGTCGTCGCCCCCCACCCGCACCGCAGCACCGTCGTCTCCGTCACCCGTGTCGTGCTCCTGCTGTCGACCTCGACCGTCGCTCGTCACCGCGTACCCCCCATCAGCGCACGTGCTGATCTCGCTGCCGGCACCGCGCCGCTCGCTTCGAGCCGTGACCGCGCAGGACCGCTCGGTCACAGCGACGCGGGATCGACGTCGGTGCCCGGGGGCGCCGACCGTGCCGTGGCCGTCCGATCGGGTGCCGGACGCGAGTGAGCGTCGTCGGGGTCCTGACCGTGCAGGCGCAGCAACCCGCACCGCTCACCAGCCGGGGTCCACTCCCGCACCTCGGCGTACACGACGAACACCCGCCCCGCAGCATGCGCCCGCGCCCACGTCAGCACCTCCTCGACGTCGCGGACTTCGTGCAGGCGGTGCTCGTCACTGGCGTACGAGGGGTACTCCATCGCCGGCCCGAGGTCGGCGCCGGATCGTTGCGGGAACGCGTAGCCGGTGCCCGTGCGCTGCCAGAAGTAGACGCGGTAGACCGGCTGCTCGACCTCGAAGCTGACGTCCCTGGGGTCCACACCCTTGCTGCGCACCGTTGCACCATGCCAGGACGACCACCGCCGGGAACGTGCGCTCGTGCCGCGCCACGGCGGTCACCCGGACCGGCCAGGACCGCTCGGTCATCCCGCAGATCGCGTGACGAGCGCTGCCCCGCCCGCTACGGTGACTTTCATGATCGCCGTGACGTGCACACGCCAGCAGTGGTGGACCGGCTCCTAGGCCGGGCACGTCCTCACCGACGCACACCCCGCCCCAGCGGGTGTACGGGCGTTGCTCCCGCCGGCCCGCGAAGGCCGACCCGAGGAGACCCCCGCCGTGGCCCAGTTCAAGATCTACGGCCGAGACGACGTCCTGCGCCCGCTGCGCACCCTCCTGTCCTACGTCGTCCACGCCGCCGCCGTCGACGTCCTCGGCCTGCCCGCCACCAAGCGCTTCCACCGCTTCTTCCCCATGAGCGCCGAGGACTTCCCCACCCCCGAGGGACGCAGCGAGAAGTACACGGTCATCGAAGTGCTCATGTTCACCGGGCGCAGCGTGGCGACGAAGAAGGCGTTCTACCAGCGCCTCTACCGCGACTTCGCCGAACACCTGAGCATCGAGGCGATCGACCTGGAGATCACGATCGTGGAGACACCGCGTCACGACTGGGGCATCCGCGGCCAGGCCGGGGACGAGCTGGCCCTGACCTACCGAGTGGAGCAGTAGCCCCGCAGCATCTACCGGTCATCCCGCCGGCCAGGACGTCGTTGGCCGTCCGGATCTGCCGATCTCAGGGCGTTGCCTCTGGACGTGATCGCATCGAGGGTGGAGCCATGCCGCGACGCTGGGTCCCCGCCATCCCGCCGAGCGACGCCGGCGCGGCGGTGCACGGCCCACTGCTGCTCAGCCAGGCACCCGGCATCCGCGCTGAACTGGATCACGTCCAAGCCCACGCCCAGCCCGCCGGCCTGATGCTGCACCTGCGCGCCGACGGCACCCGCACCCAGAGCACCCCTCGGCACCTGCTCGACGACCCCCGTGCGGATGCAAGCTCGGTCGGCGGTGGTCCTGCGGGCTCCAAGCCGGTGCTGCGCGTGGCGCTCAACGACCTCGCCGACCAGGTCCAGCCCAAGACCTCCTCGATCCGCACGTTCGAAGACACCGCCACTGGCGAGGCCCGCTTCACCATGGAGGCGAGCTACTGGATCGATGAGGTACCTGCTGATGGCCGCGTACACCTGACCATCTCCTGGCCGCGAGCAGGGCTGCCCGAAGCTGCCCACACCCTCGTCCTAGCCCTCCCCAGCCACTGAACCCCTCTCGCGCTCATGGCGCCCTCCGGGCGCGATCACAGGCCGGCCGGCGACTTCACGGACTTGTCGATCTGCACGAGACTCCGACCACGCCCTGCATGACAGGCACGTACTGGAGCAACCGAGATGCCGACCTTGAAGGCGGCAATGATCCACAGCGCGTCCTCTACGACGAGCGGAGGTGGGATCCCCACCATGGAGGCCACCCAGACCACGGTGGGGCCGCGCCAGGGGTGACCCTTGGACGTGGCCTACCACCACGGCGAATCGCGACGACCCACAGGTGCCACGGGCTGCGGATTCCGCGCCCTCCCGACGTGCTCACGGTTGACTGTCGGCCCCTACGTGATCGCACAGGGGCGGGTCGCCGCCGGTGCGGTCTCCCGCGGCTCCCCGGTCGGCGAGCTGGGCCACCTTCCGGGCGAGGGACCGGCGCTCGGCCGGGTTCGGCGCCAGCGCCACGGCCTCGGCCCAGCTCTTCGCGGCCTCGTCCACCCGGCCCAGGCGGGCCAGCACGTCGGCCCGGGCAGCGGGGAGGTAGGGGTACCCGGCCAACCCCGGGGCCACGGCGTCGATCTCGCGCAGGACCGCCGCGAGGTCGGCGTCGGCCGGCCTGCTCCGGGCCACCGCCCGGTTGAGTGCGACGACCGGGGAGGGCCAGACCCGCATGAGCGCATCGTAGGTCGCCACGACCTGCGCCCAGTCCGTCGCCTGCCAGGTGGGCGCTGTGGCGTGCAGCCCGGCTACGCCTGCTTGGAGGGCGAAGCGCCCGTGCGGCCCCCGTTGCAAGGCGGTGGTGGTGAGCGCGAGGCCTTCGCGGACGAGCGCGCGGTCCCAGCGGGACCGGTCCTGATCGGCGAGGAGTACGAGGTCACCCTCGGGGTCGGTCCGGGCGGGCCCTCGGGCCTGGGTGAGCAGGATCAGGCCGAGCAGCGCCCGTGGCTCGGGTTCGCCCGGCAACAGCCGGACCAGCACGCGGGCCAGCGCGGTGGCGCGCGTGGTCAGTTCGGCGGTCCGCGGGTCCTCGGGTGAGCCGCGGTGCCCGGCGGTGTGCACCAGGTGCACCACGGTGAGGACGGCGTCCAGCCGGGCCGGCAACTCGTCGTCGGACGGCACGCGGAACGGGATCCGCGCCGCGGCGATCTTCTGCTTGGCACGGGTGATCCGCCGGGCGGTGCCAGCTTCTCCCGTGAGGAGGACCGCCCCGATCGTGCCGACGTCCACCCCGCACACGAGTCGCAGCGTGAGCGCGACCTGCGACTCGAGGGCCAGCGCGGGATGGCAGCAGGTGAAAACGAGCCGGAGCGGGTCCGTCGGCTCCGGCTCGTCCTCGCCAGGTCGTTCCACCAGCAGCGGGAACTTGCGCCGCAGCGTCGCCTCCCGCCTCAGCCGGTCGAGCGCGATGCGGTGTGCGGTGGTGGTGAGCCAGGCACCCGGGTTGTCCGGCGGGCCTGCCGGCCAGCTGCGCAGCGCGCGTTCGACGGCTTCCTGGGCGCAATCCTCGGCGAGGTCCAGGTCCCGGGTGAGCCGGGCCGTCGATGCGACGACGACCGGCCACGCCGAGCCGAACACCTCGTCCATCGCCGTCATCAGGCGTCAGGCAGGTCCATGACGGGTCGCACCTCGACGGTTCCGGCCGGGCACAGCTGCGCGAGGCGCAGCGCCGCGTCGAGGTCGGGGGCGTCGATGACGTAGAAGCCACCCAGCGCTTCCTTCGTGTCGGCGAACGGGCCGTCGGTCACGAGCGCACCGGCGGTCCCGCGGCGGACCGTGCTGGCCGACGACGAGCGCTCGAGCGCCTCGCCGGCGACGACGCTGGCACCGGCAGCACTGACCGCGGCCATGAAGTCGTCGTGCAGGCGCATCTCGTCGGTGACGCCCTGCTCGTCGACCGTGTCGAACCAGTCCTCGGCGTCGTACATGAGGAACACGTAGCGGGCCATCTCGGCATGCCTCCCGGTCTCGGTGGTGCAGTCGTCATCCTGACGAACGGGACCGGCACGATCGGACACATCGCCGGGATCCGGTCCACTCCTCCTCGCGAGGGCGGCTCGTGGGCCGCTACGCCGGGGATGCTTGGTCCGACCAATGCCTGTCTGCGCAGGAACTGACTGACTGGTGCAGCGGGCCGTCGGTGAGACCACCGGGCCACAGGTCCCCGTACGGGGTCCACGACCTCCACTTCGCCTGGTAGTCGCGGTGCTCGGCGTACCGGGCCGCTACCGCCAGCAGGGCGTAGGCCAGTTGTCGGCCGTCATCTCCCGGCCCTGCTCCCGGGCTTGCTGGAACTGACGGACCAGGCCCATCTCATCCCACCGCCGGTCGATCTCCTCCGGCGACGACCACCTGCCCCGCCGCCCTGACCAGCGGAGCCCACGACCCCAAAATTCTGCGGCCGGCCGGCGCCGGGGTCCCAGGCGCGCTGCTGCACCTGACCGGCGCGCTGGCGGCAGCGCTCGGAGCCCTCGTCACCGCACCCACCGCTGTGATCAGCGCCTACGTCGCCCGCTCAGCCCGGACCCAGTACGCCCGGCTCCGCGCCATGGTGCACCTCCTCATCGCCGCGCTGCTCGCAGCGGCCACGGTGCTGCGGTTCACACCCATTGGGGCCGCCCTGGCAACCAGGATCATGGATTGAGAGCACCAACCAGCACTGACGACAGCGGACACCAGGCCTGTTACCTCTCGTCGCGCGACTTCACGGTCATCCCGCCGTCCGCGCTCGTCCCCAGACGCGAGGTGGCCCCCCGTACCGGCCACCCGTCGGCGTCAGCGCCAGCAGTGCAGCGTGCTGCGCCGTTGCCCGACGTCGCATCCAAGGTCAGCGGGGACCTCCCGCTCGCAGCGCGCTCAAGGCAGCGTGAGCTGCCAGGAGACCCCGAAGCGGTCGTTGATCCAGGCGTACGCCGTCGAGAAGCCGTAGGAGTCCAACGGCATCAGCACCTGCCCGTCCCTGCCCAGCTCACCGACCAGGTGCTCGATCTCCGTGCGGTCCTGGCAGGTCAGCGACAAGGAGATCGAAGGGGTGAAGGTGAACTCGTGGTGCACGGGGCTGTCCATGAGCACGACGGGCCGATCGCCGATCAGGACGACGGCTCGCAGGACCGTCCCCTCGTCACCGGGCCCCTGCGGACCGTAGCGGTGGACACCGGCCACCCTGGCATCAGGCAGGACAGCGGTGTACAGGTCGATCGCCTCCTGCGCCCGACCCTCGAACATCAAGACGGGCACGATCCGGCCCTCAACGACATCGGTCACGGCTTCCCCCTCGCGAAGTGATGGGCACCACCCAAGGTCCCACCGACCTCCGACAGACGCCTGCACACGGCGCTGGCCAGGACGTCGCCGACCGCCCGGATCTGTCGATGGCAGAGTTCATCCCCACCGTGTCAACGACTGATCACCGATGCCGTCAGACCGCCCGGACAGCGAGGACCGCATGGGGGCGTCGCTCGCCCTCTCGAGGCCGTCGCGAGCGTTCGACCTCCACGAACCCCGCCGAGGCCAGGCGGTTCGCCAGCTCGTCCACCGGCCACCGGTACGCCGTGGTGACCCTGTGCTCGAACGGCTCGCACGCCGAGCCCTCGAAGAAGCCCACGACCAGTGACCCACCAGGGGCCAGGAGCCGGCGGACGCTGGCCAGCGCCTCGTCCAGCTGCCCGGGCTCGAGGTGGATGAGGGAGTACCACGCCAGCACCCCGGCGACCGAGGCGTCCGGACGGGCCACGTCGGTCAGAGAGCCCACCTCGAAGGGCACGTCCGGGTGCGCCTGGCGCGCGTGGGCGATGAACTCCGGCACCAGGTCGATGCCCGCCACCTGGCACCCCGCGGCGTGCAGGAAGCCCGTCAGGTGCCCGGGACCGCACCCCAGGTCCAGGACCGGGCCGCTCAGGTGCCCCAGGTGCCGCTCGATCAGCCGCAGGTCGTCAGGGTGCACGGTCTCGACCGATCCCAGCAGGTCGATGTACTGCTGCGCGAGCGAGGAGTAGGCCCGCTGCACGTCGAGCGAGCTCACCGGGCGCACCCTACCCACGACCTCGCCCGAGCGTCGTGAAGCCGAGGTCGGGCGCACCGCGCGGTCATCCCTGTGGGCTCAGGCGGGCGCTGAGCCCGCACACACCACCAGCGCCGCCGGCAACGCCGCCACCGCGATCGCGTTGCCGCTGTTCGTGCTGGAGAGCACCGGCTCCACCGCCCTGACGGGGGTGATCGGCGCCGCGGCGATCGCGCCCGTCGTCATCGGCGGCGTCTTCGATGGCGTGCTGGTCGACCGCTTCGGCTACCGACGCGCCAGCATCGTCTCCGACGCCATCGGCGCCGCCACGATCGCCGCAGTGCCACTGCTGCACCTCACGCTCGGCCTGCCGTTCTGGGCCCTGCTCACCCTCGTCGTGGCCACCGGACTGCTGGACACCCCCGGGCAAGCAGCCCGGCACGCGCTGCTGCCCGAGCTCGCCGACGAGGCCGACCTTCCCCTGGAGCGGGCCACGGGGTGGGTGGACGCCGCCGAACGCGCCGCCCGGCTGATCGGCGCCCCGATCGCCGGCGCACTGGTCTCCCTGCTCGGCGCACCGCTCGTCCTGGTCGTGGACGCGGTGACCTTCGTCGCCGCCGCCGTCTTGATCGCCGCCGCGGTGCCCCGGACCCGGCGGGTCGCCGGGGACGGTGCTGCCGCAGCGCTGGGAGGTGTGCGCGGGTACGTGCGCGAACTGCGGGTCGGGCTGGCCTTCGTCCGCGGTGACCGGCTGCTGCTGGCCGTCATCGCGGTGGTGGCCCTCACCAACGCCTTCGACGCGGCCCACTCCAGCGTCGTGCTGCCCGTCTACGCCACCCAGCGCCTCGGGGGCGGCATCGACCTGGGGCTGCTCGTCGGCGCCTTCGGAGGCGGCGCCGTCGCCGGCGCGTTCGCCTTCGGCGCGGTGGGATCGCGCTGGTCGCGGCGCTGGGTCTTCACGGTGGCGTTCCTGCTCGCCGGTGCCCCGCGCTTCGTGCTGCTGGCCCTGGATCCGGGGTTGGCGGTGCTGCTGGCAGGCGCTGCGCTCAGCGGGCTCGCCGCCGGCGCGATCAACCCGATCCTGGGTGCCGTGCAGCTGGAGCGGGTCCCGGCCGGCACCCGCGCCCGCGTTGCCGGAGTGGTCGGAGCCGGTGCGTGGGCGGGTATGCCCATCGGCATCCTGGGTGCGGGGTTGTGGCTGGAGAACGGATCCCTCACCACGTTGCTCACCGCCCTGGCGATCTCCTACCTGCTCATCACCCTGACCCCCGCGATCCTCCCCATCCGGCAAGAGCTGGACCGGCGCCCACGTACACCCACCGCCCGGCACTGACGGCGATTCCCGCAGTCGTGCTCACCGCACACCCAGGGCTCGGTCATCCCGCCCTCCGGGCGCGATCGTGGTCGGCCGACTTCACGCTCCCGCCCGAAGGCAGAAGATCCCCGGGAGATCCAGCAGGGCCAACCAGCGAACGCCAGGTTCAGGTCCCACGGATGCCGCGGGTGCTGTCGCGGCAGAAGGCTTCGGCGCGTTCCCACAGGCTCGCCGCGGCCAGCGGGTCGTGCTCGCCCGGCAGGCTCGGATCGGTGAACAGGTGTCCGGAGCCGGGGTAGTCGAAGACCTCGACACGGCTTCCGCTGCTGGTGATGTCGATGACGAGGGCGTCGATCCACTGCTGCCGGCGGAAGGGGTCGTCCTGGGCGTAGTGGATCTGGGCGGGCGTGTCAGCGTGCCAGGCCACGCCGCCGAGCACGGCCAGCGGCAGCGCACCGGAGAACAGCAGCACCCCGCCGCAGGTGCGCTGCGTGGCGACGTGCTCGGCCATGCCCGCACCGTTGGAGAAGCCGGCCGCGATGAAGCCGTCCTGCAGCGGCTCCACGGCTTCCACCGCCCTGCCCATCAGCTCGGGGAAGCCGATCTCCTCGACGTGGCGCCCGGCCTGCTCGTAGTCGTCGAACACCCGCCCGTCGTACTGGTCGACGACCAGGACCTCGTGTCCTGCGGTGCGCAGGCGCTGTGCAGCCTCGTGCACCCCGGGGCGGACTCCGAGCACGGAGTGGAACAGTGCGATCTCAGCCATGCCGATCACTGTGGGGGGTGATCGGTGACAGCGGCCTGTCACCGTCTCTGTCACTGTTCTGGACGTGAACCGCACCGACAGGCTGCACGCCCTGAGCGAGGAGCTGCGTCGTGCCGGCCCGCGCGGGCGCACCGCAGCCCACCTGGCCAGCTGGCTGGAGGTGAGCACCCGCACCGTCAAGCGCGACGTCGCGGCGCTGCAGCAGGCCGGGCTACCGGTCTGGGCGCAGAGCGGGCCCGGCGGCGGCTACGTCCTCGACGCCCAGGCCACCCTGGCGCCGGTCAACCTCACGCCCGCTCAAGCGATCGCGGTCGCCACCGCCCTCGCCACCCAGCGCGGCGCCCCGTACGCCGCCGATGGGCGGGTGGCGCTGGAGAAGGTGCTCGACGTCATGCACCCAGCCGACCGCCGGCGGGCCGACGAGCTCGGGGCCCGCGTCTGGATCCGCGGCGAAGACCCGGCACCGGCGGCCACCAGCGTCACCAGCTCCCTCGGCCAGGCGCTAGCCACTCGCCGGGTGCTGGCCCTGGACTACAGCGACGCCTCCGGTCGATCCACGCGGCGCCGGGTGGAGCCCCACCTGCTCGTGCGCACCGACGACCACTGGTACCTGCTCGGCTGGTGCCGTCAGCGCCAGGCCCCGCGCTGGTTCCGCCTCGACCGCATCCGAGCCGCTCACCTCACCGAGGAGCCCGTCCCGAACCGCGACGCGGCGGTCTTCGGGATCCCACCACCCGATGCGCACCCCGTCCGTCGCTGAGGGACCAGCAACCTCAGTGCCCAGCGTCGCCAGGTGGCATGCACCCAGCTCGCACCACCGATCCCACGGTCATCCCGCTGTCGTGAACGTTTTCGACCATCCGGGCTCGGACGTCAGCCCTGACCTGCTGAGGCGATGAGCCACGGGTCCGCGTCGGAGTGACGCACCAGCACGTACCCCCACCCCGGCTCACCGCCCGCTGTTCCCGTGCTGCCGTCGTCGGCGGTGTAGGTGGCCCGCACGTTCACCGCCTGCGCGTACGCCTTGAGGTCCTCCGAGCTCCAGGTGGTGTCGTAGGGCGTGGTGGTGTCGGAGACCTCGACGTCGTCCAGGTCCGGTGCTTCGCCGTCCTGCCAGACGTCGCGCGCGGCGAAGCCCGGGGTGGACAGGACAGCGGCGGTGGCCTGGTCGTCGTCCTGCACCGCGTCGAGGTAGTCGCGCACGACGTCACCGGCCGGCTGGGAGGCGACGTGACGCTCGACCACGTCCGGGTCCGGGGTGGCCGAGGGTGACCCGCACGCCCCCAGGGCTGCGGCGGTCAGCGCAGCGATGGCGACCAGCACGACGCGATGAGGTCTCACCCGTCCTGTGTACCGCCGCGGCCGGGGTCGCGGTGTCGCATCCACCGGTTCTCCATGACCGCCAGGAACAAGTGCACGCGTGCGGTCATACCGCGTCCCAGTGGTGTGGCCACCGGTCAAGCTGACTGCAGGGCCACCGTCACGACGAGCGTGCCGTCAGCGGCCTGCACCTGGTCCGGCTCAGCCCCCACGGGTGCCCGATCAGCTAGACCTCACCACGCCGGGGCCTGGAGGCGGAAGCTGCTCACCGCACCCCGCAGCACCAGGACGTGCCACCCCGGGGACTGCGCGAAGTCGCCCATCATCGCGAAGCCCGGCCGCGGAGCGGGCAGCACCCACCCCGGTGTCGGGTCCCATGCGCTGTCCACCCGGACGTCGAGCCCCGCGTCGTCGACCTGAGCACGCTCGCTCGCCACGCACGTCGACCACACCGTGCGCCGCTTCTCCAGCTTCCTGCGCAGCGAGGGGTGCATGGCAGGGTCCCGAGCAGGCACGATCGGGTCCTCGAACTCCACCGCGATGGCGAAGGCGCGCCCCTCCTGCACTCGAGCAGTCACCGCAGGACCGCCCACCGCCTGGCCCTCGACGCCCAGGTGGATCTTCGGAAGAATCTCCGTTGCCGCCTCTACGCGCGCTCGGGCGGTGGCCACCCACGTGCGCCCCAGCGGGAGGGGCCGGTCCTCGTACACGATCACGTCGCTCACAAGGCCAGCGTGTCAAGGAGACGACTGCGCTGTGCGCGACTTCCTCCTGCGAGCTTCGGCGCCGCCACCCGACGGCGGTGATCGCCCAGTCTGGCGCGATGATGCCGCGTCAGGTGTGAGGAGCGCTCAGTAGGTGCCCTCGGCCTCGGCCTGCATGACCAACTCGTCGTAGAGGTCCCCGCCCTCATCGACCGCCTCTGGCGGCACGACAGCACTGGACCACGGGCTCTCGCAAGGACCGCTGTGCTGTGGCTCGGGGCACAAGGCCCTCGTCAAGCGCTCGTGGGCCTCGAAGGCCTGCTCCCTCGTGGCCCACAGACCGATCCGGATCTCATAGGTGCCCTTGCCGTTGGCCGGGTTGGTGGGAGCCACACCTGGACGGTAGCCAGTCGGCCGCTGGCGGTCTCCCGGCGGGAGCATGCCACTTCGCGGGCATGCCGCTGGCCACGCGCGATCATGGGTGGCCGCGACCACGCGGTCCTGCCGATGGCCGAGCAACAGATGCACGACACGAACCAGGTGTGCCTGACATCGAGGCAGGAGACCGTCTGAGCATGAGCGAATCCCTGCACGAGCGCGTCGTCGTCGTCACCGGAGCCAGCCGGCGCACCGCCATCGGCGCGGCCATCGCACGCCGCGCCGTCGCCGACGGCGCGGCGGTCCTGCCGCACACCCGGGTCCCGCACGACACCGAGCAACCCTGGGGCGCCGATGCCGACGGACCCCACGCCCTGCTGCAGGAACTGCGGCAAGCGGGAGGCCGTGTCGAGCACCTCAGCGCCGACCTGGCCGACCCTGCCGCACCGGCCGCCGTGCTCGCCGCCGCCCGCGACGCCTTCGGCCACGTCGACGCCCTCGTCGCCAACCACGCCCGCAGCAGCGGACAGGACCTCGAGCACCTGACCGCCACCGAGCTCGACCTCAGCTGGGCCGTCAACACCCGCGCCAGCCTGCTGCTCACCCAGGCCTTCGCCGCCCAGCACGACGACACCCGCCCCGGCGGACGGGTACTGCTGTTCACCTCCGGGCAGTACCACAGCGCCATGCCTGCCGAACTGCCCTACATCGCCTCCAAGGCAGCGCTGCACGAACTCACCCGCTCCCTGGCCGTGCACCTCATGCCCCGCGCCATCACGGTCAACTGCATCGACCCCGGCCCCAACGACACCGGCTACGCCGACGAGGAAGGGCGCGCCGCGGTAGCGGCGGCGAACCCCGGGGCCCGTTGGGGCACTCCCACCGATGCTGCCCGCCTCGTCGCCTGGCTGCTCAGCGACGAAGCGGACTGAGTCACCGGGCAGACCATCGCCTCCGACGGCGGCTGATCCTCCCGCTGAACAGAGCCGACGCCAGTCCCTGAGCAAGGCCGCACTGGTGGTGCGATCACCTCACGGTCATGGCGCTGGCCAGGACGTCCGACACCCCGGCATGCCGAGGCGCGTGCGCGAACAAGGGCAACTGGGCTCGTGCAATCTCACCGAAGTCAGGGCGGGCTCCGAGAGGCTCACCGAGAAGATGGTGAACATGACCCCCAAGGCAGACGCCATCGAGCTGAGCGAGGCAGAACTGCGCGACGTCACGAGTTTCGCCGCCGCCTGCGCACGCACCGCACTGGGCTTCTTCGAGGAGGCACACCCCAGCGACCTGCGCCCCCGGGAGGCGATCGAGGCTGCCGAGGCCTTCGCCGGCGGCGGCAGGCGTGGCGCGGCTTTGCGCACCACGGCTTGGGCGGCGCACCGTGCAGCCCGCGAAACCGCCTCACCCGCGGCTCAGGACGCCGCGCGAGCCGCCGCTCACGCAGCGGGCAGCGCCTACCTGCACCCCTTGGCAGACGCGCACCAGGTCAAGCACGTCCTGGGAGCAGCAGCCCACGCCGCCCGTGCGCTCGAGCTGGCCGGCGGCGATGACTGCGCGGTTGGTGAGAGAGAGGTCGAGAGGGCGCGGCGCGATGCCCCACCGGGAGTTCGCACTGCGCTGAGCAAGCTGCCCCCAGCCCCCGCTGGTGGCGGCAGGATGGGCGAGCTGATGCGCCGCCTGGACTTGACGCTGCGCGGGTGACGTTGGGGCCGGCGACCTACCGGTCATAGCCGCGATTCGGGCACGACCATGGGCGGTCGGCGGCCTGCTCCCGTGCCGATGACCGCGAAGTCGGGCAAGCGCGTAGCCGCAAGCAGGCAAACGAGATGCCCGTCGCGGTCTGCATGACCGAGGATGCGTTGACGTGACCAACGAGGCCATCACCTTCATCCGCCCCGCCACGCTGAGCAACCAGGTGCCCTACGCCTACGCCGCCGTCATCGACGCCGCGCGGACCCTCTGGACCGCCGGGGCGTGCCCCCTGGACGCCGAGGGGCGCACCGTCGCGGAGGGCGACGCCGTGCGGCAGGCGGAGCAGGTGATGATCAACCTCGCCGCCACCCTCGCCGAGGTGGGCTCGCAGCTGTCCGACGTCGTCAAGAGCACCGTCTACGTCGCCTCCAGCCGTCGGGAGGACCTCACAGCCGTCTGGGGCGTGGTCCGCTCCGCCTTCGGCGACCACGACGCTCCCAGCACCCTGCTGGGGGTTTCCGCCCTGGGCTGGCCGGGACAGCTGGTGGAGGTGGAAGCCGTCGCAATCCTCCCGCCGGGGCGGGCCGACGTGGATCCTTCCGCACCGCCGACGCCAGGCAAGAGCGCAAGCTCGTGAGCCGGGCGACGGCCTTCCTCATGGTCGGGCTACCCGGTGTCGGCAAGACCACCCGAGCGCGACAGCTCGAACGACAGCGAGGTGCCCTGCGCCTGACACCGGACGAGTGGATGATCCCCCTCTTCGGTGACTCCGATGCCGACGGTAAACGCGACGTGCTGGAGGGCAGACTCCTGTGGACGGCGCTGCGGGCAGCCGAGCGGGGCCTGAACGTCGTCGTCGACTTCGGGCTGTGGGGACGCGATGAACGCTCGGCCCTGCGGTGGCTCTTCGCCGCAGTCGGCAGTGACTGCCGCATCGAGTACCTGAACACTGATCACGACACCCAACTCGCGCGGATCCGGCAGCGTTTGGCCGAGACCCCCGAACAGACCTACGCCATGAGCACTGAGGAAGTGCTGCGCTGGCGCCAGCAGTTTCAAGAGCCGGCTGAGGAGGAGCTGCGCGGCGGCCCACCCCCGCCGGTTCCGGAGGGCTACACCACGTGGTCGCAGTGGGCCGCTGTTCGTTGGCCTTCGCTGCCCGACACCTACGGCGGCTCCAGCACCCGGCCCTGACCGCTGGGGCCTCCTCACCCTGCCGCGGCCGCTGCGCGGTCATCCTGCGCAGCGCGTGCGCCTGGTCATCCCGCGCTGCGGGTGACGTACCCCTTGAACATGCAACCGGTCCGTCAGAGGGAACGTGTGATGAACACCGTGTCGCCGTACACCTCATCGCGCTCGATCTGGTCCGTCTCCATGAACCCGACCGGCGCCAGGACCCGGCGCGAGGCGGTGTTCCACTCCCGCACGGTGGCCCGCACGCGCTGATACCCAGACCTTGTGGCCCACTCCAGGACCGCTGACGCGGCTTCCGTGGCGAAGCTCTGGTGCCACGCGTGGCGCAGCAGCTCGAACGCGACCTCCGGCTCCCCCGCGGGCAGGCGTTCACTGGCGAGCAGCCCGCAGTGCCCGACGACACCACCCTCGAGCTTGCGCTCCACAGCGAGCCACCCCAGCGTCACCGGTCGCTGCGCCTGGACCCACCGCTCGAGGTCCTTGACCGTCGGACGGCCGTCCGCGTCCAGGCGCCGGTGCGGCGGGACCCGTGGGTCGCGCTCCTGCCACGGTTGCCGGATGACCAGGGCCTCGCCCACCCACCAGGTCGGCAGCTGCGGGCGGCTCGTCGTCAGGACCACCTCATCATCACCCACCACTTCGTGCGCCATGGCAGTGACGCTGTCATGCAGGACGGCAGACGAGCGATCACGACTGGCGACTGCGCGGTCATGACGCGCCGAGGGCGCGGTCGGACCGACCAGCGAGCGCCAGGCTCGGCGAACCCGATCCGGGAGGAAACGTGCTGAGCGAGCCTCACGATCCCGACGTGCAGCGCCAACGAGGCCCTGATCCGATGCCCTTCACCAGCGGCAAGCAGTTCGCGCCCTTCCAGCGCGAGCACGACCCGCAGGCAGGACCGCGATGCACCTGGATGATCCTCGCCAGCCCCCTGGGGCCGCTGCTGGTCATCGCCGTCCCGTGGTGGGCGTGGACCCGCTGGCTCGCGCCGGCGGCGCACGCCGGAACAGGTGCGCCCAGCCGCGTCCGCATCGGTGGACCACCGCACGGTGGAGGAGGCCCTCGCCTCGCTGCTGCGCCGCGCACCTGCTTGTGGAAGGACACGACCTGAGCGAACGTGAAGCAGCATGCAGCAGCCGACAGTGCGCGAAGCCGGCAGGGACATGGCCAAGGGGCTGGCTTTCTCCCTCGTCCTGGTGCTGATCGCCGAGGCGGTGCACCGGGTCTTCCACTGGGACCGCTTGTGGGCGCTCATCGCGGTCTTCACTGCCGGCCACCTGCTGCGAGCAGTGATCGGGTACCGACGCGACGAGCCCACGAGGCGCCGTACCGGTGACCCCCGGGCCGAGTAGGCCGGGGCCTCGGGGCGCACGTTCGACCTGCGGCTCCCCGAAGTGGTGTGCACGCCTGGCACCACCGCCGCCCGGCAGCGTCGGCGGGTATCGATGTGCAGCGCCTGCAGGGCACCCTCGAGCAGTCAGGGCGCGCCCCCCCTCGTGTCGACCGGACACACGGGGAGGCGCGTGCGTGGACCGGGACCGGGCGATTGCTGGATCTGCACGCACGTGCCCCGCCATGCTGTGCGCATGACCTCGACGCTGCCGGGCAGCACCGCTCACCCGAGGCAGGTGCCGTGGGTGCCTGCCCCCGCCCTGGCGGCCGCCAGTTCGGTCGTGGGGCTCCTCGTGGTCGCGGCCTACGCGGGGGGTGTCCTGCTCCCCTACGTCATCCACGACCTGCACCACCTCTCCCACGCGGACCTGACCAGCGGAGCCCACGACCCGAAGTGGCTGTGGCCCGCCGGCGACAGCGCTCTCGGCGCGCTGGTGCACCTCGCCGGCGTCTGCGCGGCGGTGCTCGGGTGGCTGGTCACCGCACCTGCGGCGGTGGTCAGCGCCTTCGCCCTGCGCTCGGCCGCGACCCGGCGCTCGACGCGAGGCGTCCTGCTGCACCTCGTGGTCCTCGCGCTGCTGGTGTCCGCGACGGTGCTGAGGTTCACCCCCCTCGGTGTCGCGCTGGTGACCTGGAGCCTGGACTAGGTGCACCGCCCGGGGACGTCACCCGGCAGGCGCAGCGCACCTGACGACCGCACGACGCCGACGCCCCCGGGCGAGGTGCTGCCCTCCCCGGCCCCGCCCGCCGCGGCCGCCAGGTCGTCCGCCACGCCCACCCGCTCCTCACCTGCCGCGGCATCGGCGAGGTCGGAGCCTCCGGGCACGAGCAGTCCCGTGGCCGAGACACCCGGGGCACCGGTGCCGGCCACCACACCCGTCTCGGTGGACACCCCGGCGCCGGCGCAGGACGTCCCGGCGACCTGGGTGCCGGCCAGGAACTGCACCGGGCGGATGTCCTCGCCGTCCAGCCCCACCCGGTACCCGGCCGCCTCCGTGGCGCCCAGGTACCGCGTCGAGCCCGGCTCCACCGCCGGCCTCGGGATCACCGGTGCAGCGGCAGGTGCAGGGCGACTCGCCGCCCGAGCAGGCACAGCCCCGCCTGCTCCTCGGCGCGCAGGTGCTGCGCGAGCCCGGGGCCGGGCCGCTGCACGTCCGTGAACCCGTGCCGGCGGTACCAGGGACCGTTCCACGGCACCGCCTCGAACGTCGTCAACGTCATCGCGGGGAAGCCGGCGGTTCGCGCCCACGCGATCGCCGCGGCCAGCAGCGCCCCGCCCAGCCCCCGGCGGGCGTGGTCGGGGTGCACCGACAGCTGCTCCAGGTGGGCCTGCCCGTCGAGCACCTCGACACGGGCGAAACCCACGGGTGGGCGGCCGGCCACCAGGACGCACGCGGCAGCGCCGAGCTCGGCGACGCTGGACGCCTGTGCCGGCAGGTGGACACCCACCCGCGCGAAGACCCGGTCCGCGGCCAGCTCCACCTCGGGCAGCAGCTGCAGGTCACCGGGTTCGGCCCGCCGGACGTCCACGGTGCTGCTCACGAGGCTGGAGCATGCCGCAGCGCCGCCACGCCGAGCACACCCTCGTCCTGCCGGGAGCGGGGGCCGCTGAGCCCGGTGGAGGTCCGCGCCGGGGCGCCCTCAGGCCCGCGCGGCGGCTTCCTGCTCCAGCGCCGCCAGGTCCACCAGGAGGCTCGCCGCGCCGTGCAGCCGGTCGCTGAGGGCGTCCATCCCCGGCGACAGCACGGTGAGCTCACCGCGCTCGGCGAGGTCGGCGAAGATGCCGTCGTTGCTGACGACGAGGAACTCCGCGGGGTCGGGGACCTCGGCGGCGGCCTCCAGCAGCACGTGGTCCGCCACGTCCGGGCCCGCCGCCACCGGCCGTGCCCGCCGCGCGAACTCCGCCAGCCAGGGCCGGGAGCGGGCCACCGCGCCCGCCTGCCCCGCGAGGGTGACGTGGTCGGCCTGCCGGGCCAGCTCCACCACCACCCCCAGGCGCGCGCGCAGGCGCCCCTTGACGGCCCGCAGGTTGTCCAGGTCCACCAGCAGCACGCGCGCCGAGCCGTCGTTGCCCGACCACACCGGGTAGTCGCGCACGAGGGTGCGCAGCGCGTCGCCGAACGGGTCGGGGCCCGCGTCCACCTCCTCCGGCGAGGACAGGTCGTCGAGGCTGAACCACTCGTAGTCGTCCCGCCAGCTCGGTCCACCGCCCAGTCCCACGCCGTGATCCTCCCAGGTCAGGCACCCGGGAGCGCGCCACCGGGCCGGGGCACGCCCGCCGGTGCCCGCCGGCCGGGGCAGGATGGGGTGGTGAGCGACGACCCGGAACTCCTCGGCGGCGCCGTCCTGCACGGTGGTGAGCGCGCCACGCTGACCCTGCAGCGCGAGTACCCGCACCCGGTGGCGGCGCTGTGGACGGCGCTCACCGTCCCGGAGGTCACCCGCCGCTGGTGGGCGGCGCTGCGGGCGGACCTGCGCCCCGGCGGGGAGTTCTCCCTGATGTGGCTGAACGGCGACCCGGCCGAGCTGGAGTGGTGGCCCGGCCGGGTGACGGAGCTGGACCCGCCGCGGCTGCTGGAGCACACCAGCTCCGAGCACGGCCTGCTGCGCTGGGAACTGGAGCCGCTCGACGCCGGCGCGCTGCGCGCCCGCACCCGGCTGCGGCTGACGAACCGGCTCGAGGGCGAGGACGCCTGGGTGCCGATGTCGCTGGCCGCCTGGCACCTGCACCTGGAGGCGCTGGAGCGCGCGCTGAGCGGTGGAGCGGTCGACTGGCTGGACTGGGGCGTCACCTCCAGCGCCCGCCTCCAGCGGCTGCGCAGCGCCTACGCCGCGCACCTGCCCACCCCCTGACCCGTCCCTCACGGTGATCGGGGACGTCGCGGCGTCCCCGATCACCGCGAGGGGCGGGAGGGGGGTCAGCGGATGCTGCGGGCGAGGCGGACGAGGGACTCGGGGGCGTCGTCACGGGGCAGGACGACCTGCACCAGCGCCGGGCGGCCGGCGTCGGCGCGGACCGCGGCCAGCACCTCCACCAGCTCGGCGGGCGTGCCGGCCCGGTGCGTGGGTGTGGCGGGGGCACCCAGGGCGGCGGGCAGGCGGGTCCAGTCCCAGGCGACGACCTCCTGGTAGTCCGCGTCCGGGCTGCGGATGGCCCGCTCCACGGTGTAGCCGCCGTTGTCCAGCAGCAGGATCGTCGGCGCCAGGCCCTGCTCCAGCAGGCGCCCCAGCTCCTGCACCGTCAGCTGGGCGGAACCGTCACCGATGACCAGGACCGTCTCGCGGCCCGGCGCGGCGAGCATCGCGCCCAGCGTGGCGGGCAGCGTGTAGCCGATGGAGGACCACACCGGCTGCCCCAGCAGGTCGCAGCCGTCCGGCAGGGTCAGCTCCACCGCGCCGTAGAACGACGTGCCCGCTTCGGCGACGAGCAGGGTGCCCGGCTCCAGCCAGTCCTGGAGCAGCGGCCACAGGTCGGCGTGGGTGAGCGGTGCGTCGGGGGCGGCGGGGACGTGGGCGGCGGGGGCCTCGACGTCGCGGCGGGGCAGCGGCTCGGGCCGGGGGGTGCGCGAGCGCAGCACCTCCTCCAGCAGCCGCAGCGACTCGTCGAGGTGCACGCCGTGGAACACGTCGCCGGCGATGCGGGCGTGGTCCAGCTGCAGGTCCACGGCCGCGTCGGGGTCGAAGCCGTGGGTGAAGGAACCGGTGAGGAAGTCCGTCATGACGGCCCCCGCCAGCACCAGCGGCGAGGCGGCGTCGACGCAGCGACGGGTCCGCTCCGAGCGGCTGAACGCCCCCGCGTACACGCCGAGGTTCGCCGGGTGCGACTCGTCCAGCAGCGCCTTGGACGCCGACTGCGTCGCCACCCGCACGCCGTTCTGCGCGGCGATCGCCCGCATCCGCTCCTCCAGGTGCCGGCGGTGCAGGCGCGGTCCGGCCAGGACGGTGACCTCGCCGGCGCCGCCGAGGAAGCCCGTCAGCGCCCGGGCGAACTCCGCGGCCGACTGCGCGTCGCCGCGCAGCAGCCGCAGCGGGCGCGCCAGCGGCGCGGCGGAGACCCGGGCCACGGCCACGTCGGCGGGGACGCCCAGGTAGACCGGCTTGGAGGTGCTCACCGCGGTGAGCAGCGCCTGGTCGATCGCGGCGGCCGCGCCGTGCGGGCGCAGCACGACCGCCGAGGCCGTCACCTCCGCGGCCACGCGCGTGAAGTGCCCGAAGTCGCCGTCGGCGAGGGAGTGGTGCAGCAGGGTGCCGTCGGCCATCGCGCGGGTGGCGGGCATCCCCACGACGTGCACGACGGGCACGTCCTCGGCGAAGCTGCCGGCGAGGGCGTTGACGGCGGACAGCTCCCCCACGCCGAACGTCGTGACGAACGCGGCGGGGCCGCGGCGCAGCCGGGCGTACCCGTCGGCGCAGTACCCGGCGTTCAGCTCGTTCGACGAGCCCACCCAGCGCTGCTCGCCCGCACCGAGGAGCTCGTCCAGCAGGGCGAGGTTGAAGTCGCCGGGCAGGCCGAACAGGTGTCGCACGCCCAGCTGCGCCAGGCGGTGGGCCAGGTAGGCGCCCGCGCTCACCGTCGGGGTGGTCGGCGGGGCGGTGGCGGCATCGGCGGTCATGCCCTCGATGACAGCTCTCGGCGGGCGATGTGCGCAACACCCGAGCGCGGAACTGGTCGATCCGACCAGTGTGAACCCCTGGAGCGGACGTAGGGTGGTCGCTGTGACCACTCTGGACACCACCGACCGGCGGGTGCTGGCGGCCCTGGACGACGACCCGCGCGCGACGGTGGCCCAGCTGGCGATGGACCTCGGCCTGGCGCGCGGCACGGTGCAGGCACGCCTGCACCGGCTGGCGTCCGGCAGCGCTCTGCGCCCGCACTCCACCAGGGTGACGACCGAGGCGCTGGGGCTGCCGATGCGGGCCCTGGTGACCGCGGACGTCGAGCAGGACGAGTTCGACGACCTGGTGGCCGACGTCAGCCGCATCCCCGAGGTCGTCGAGTGCGTGGGGATCTCCGGCGACTCCGACCTGCTCATCCAGATCGCGGCGCGCGACGCAGACCACGTCTACGACATCACCCAGAGGATCACGCGCTGCCGGGGCATCCGGCGGACGTCCACGTCGATCGTGCTGCGTGAACTGCTGGCCTACCGGACGGCGCACCTGTTGCCTCGCTGAACCTCTTCGCGTCGGCGCCCGTTGGCCGGCAGTGCACCCGGAGTTGGACCGGGGTTCCTCGTCCACTGGGAGGTTGTGCCCGCACCCACGGGCCCGTCCGCGGCCGGCGCCACGGACCACGCGAGAGGTCGACCCCTTGTCTGAGAACGTTTCTCACCACGACGGAGAGCAGCACGACGGCCGGCGCGCCGGGTTCTTCACCCGCCGCGGCCTGCTGGGCACGGGCGCCGGCGGCCTGGCCACCGCCATCGTATTCGGCCACGGCCTGCGCAGCGCGGGAACCGCCGCAGCCGCCCCCCTCGACGCGGCCGCCCTGAACCCCAAGGACCCGCACGCCTTCACCGGCGTCGTCCGCCGCGCCGCCCTGCGCACGGCCACCACCACGGGCAGCGCGGTGCGCATCCTCCCCCTCGACCGGGCGAAGTTCCAGGCCGGCGCGACGTTCGACCTGCGCATCGAGGCCACCGGCGTCGACCCCGAGTCCACGCGCATCGTCATCCGGGTCGCCGGCGAGGACGGCCCCACCCCCCTGCTGAGCCCGGCCCCCCTGCGCACCAGCTCCGCCGAGGACTCCGTCGAGGTGACATACGAGGGCCTCAGCTACCCCGAGGCCGGCACCTTCACCATCGCCGCCGAGGTCACCTCGTCGGCCGGCACGACGAGCGCCGAGGTGCGCCACGAGGTCGTGGTGGCGCAGGCCGGCGACCGGAAGGCCAAGAACGTCATCTTCTTCCTCGGCGACGGAATGGGCGCCGCAGCCATCACGGGCGCGCGGATCCTGTCCAAGGGCATCACCGAGGGCAAGTACCACGGCCTGCTGGAGATGGACCGCATGGAGGTGCGCGGGAACGTGACCACCTCCGGGTGCGACTCGATCGCCACCGACTCGGCGAACTCCATGTCCGCCTACATGACCGGCCACAAGTCGGCCGTCAACGCCATGGGCGTCTACCCCGGGAACGACCCCGACCCGGCGCGCAGCCCGAAGGTCGAGACGATGGCCGAGGTGCTCAAGCGCTCCAACGGCATGTCCATCGGCATCGTCACCACCGCCGAGGTCCAGGACGCCACACCCGCGGCGGTCTTCGCCCACACCCGCCGCCGCTCGGAGTACGCGAGCATCATGGACCAGGCGCTGCAGCCCGCGCAGATGCCCGACGTCCTCCTGGGTGGCGGGCGCGCCTCGCTGCTGCCGCAGTCGGTCGAGGGATCGCGGCGCACCGACGACCGCGACCTCGTCGAGGAGTTCAAGGACAAGGGGTTCGCGTACGCGGGGACCCGCGCCGAGCTGCGGGACGTCATGGCGGCCGGGACGCCCGACAAGCTGCTGGGAACCTTCACCCTGGGGAACCTCAACGTCTACATCGACCGCGAGATCAGCCCCGACCCCGAGGTGCTCGGCGAGTTCACCGACCAGCCCGGGCTGGTGGAGATGACCGAGGCCGCGCTGAAGGTTCTCGAGCAGAACGACAACGGCTTCTTCCTCATGGTGGAGGGCGCCTCGATCGACAAGTCAGAGCACCCGCTGGACGGCCCGCGCGCCGTGTACGACACCATCGAGCTGGACCAGGCGGTCGGTGCCGCCAAGAGGTGGGCGGAGGGGCGCGACGACACCCTCATCGTCGTCACCGCCGACCACAACCACGCCATGAGCATCGCCGGCACGCACAGCCTGTCCGAGGACGCCGCCGACGACGGTCCCGCCCGCCAGGCCAACGGCGTGTACGCCGACGCCGGGTTCCCCACCTACGTCGACGCCGACGGCGACGGGTTCCCCGAGAACCCGAACCCGGACGTGCAGCTGTTCTTCGGCTGGTCGAACCACCCCGACCACCCGGACGACTTCGCCCACAACCCCGTCCTGGTCCAGCCGGCGCTGGAGGACCCGGCGACCGAGCTGGCCGTGCCGAACCCGGAGCGCGACCCGGGGTCGGTGGTCCAGGTGGGCAACCTGCCGCTCGACCAGACGAACTGCGTGCACACCGTCGAGGACGTGTACGTCATGGCCTCCGGGCCCGGCGCGGCCCGCTTCGGCGCGGTGCTGGACAACACCGAGGTCTTCCACGCGATCTGCGACGGCCTGGGCCTGCGCATCCCCACCTACCGCCTGCGCAGCTCCGGCGTGGCGCAGATGGACGTCGGGGCCGGGGCGGCCGAGCAGGCCGCCCCGGTCGGCTGACCCACCTCCCCCGGGGCGGCGGACGCGCCGTCCCGGGGGACGGGCCACCGGCCCGTCCCCCGGTCGCTCAGGCGGGGGCGCCCATGTTCATCCGGTCCGGGTGCGCGCCGACCCGGCCGTCGGCGCGGTCCAGGCCGGCGATCTGCGCGACGTCGGCGTCGGAGAGCTCGAAGTCGAAGACGTCGATGTTCTCGCGGATGCGGTGCGGCGTCACCGACTTCGGGATCACGATGTTGCCCAGCTGCACGTGCCAGCGCAGCACCACCTGGGCGGGCGTCTTGCCGCGGGCCTGCGCGATCGCGGCGATGGTCGGGTCGTCGACGACGCCCTTGCCGGAGGACAGCGGGCTGTACGCCTCGGTGACGATCCCGTGCCGCGCGTCGGCGGCCCGCAGCTCGGCCTGCTGGAAGAACGGGTGCAGCTCCACCTGGTTGACGGCCGGGACGACGCTCGTCTCCCCCGTCAGCCGCTCCAGGTGGTGCGGCTCGAAGTTGGACACGCCGATCGCGCGAGCACGTCCGTCGGCGTAGATCTTCTCGAACGCCTTGTAGGTGTCGACGTAGGCGTCGGCCTGCGGCACCGGCCAGTGGATGAGGTACAGGTCGACCGTCTCCAGGCCGAGCCGCTCCAGGCTCGCGTCGAAGGCGCGCAGCGTCGAGTCGTAGCCCTGCTCGGCGTTCCACAGCTTGGTCGTGATGAACAGCTCGTCGCGGGCGATGCCGGAGTTCGCGACGGCGCGACCCACGCCCGTCTCGTTGCCGTAGATCGCGGCGGTGTCGATGTGGCGGTAGCCGGCCTCCAGCGCGGTCTCGACCGCAGGGACGACCTCGTCGTCGCCGACCTGCCACACGCCGAAACCGAGCTGCGGGACGGTCACACCGTTGTTGAGGGTGAGCTGAGGGACGTCAGGTGCCATGACGGCCAGCCTAGGGGGGCGTCCCCGGCTCCGCCCGGCAGCGTCCCGGCCGTCCGGCCGGACGCGGGTCAGGCCGCCACGGTGGCGTCGCGGCCCGCGAGCTTGCCGCGGTACATCGCGGCGTCGGCCGCGGCGAGCACCTGCGCCGGGGACCAGCCGGGCACCCACTGCGCCACCCCCACCGTGCAGCTCTGCCCGTGCGGGACGACGGCGCGGATCCGGTCGGCGACGGCGACCGCGCCGAGAGCGTCGCAGCCGGGCAGGGCCAGCACGAACTCCTCCCCGCCCCAGCGGGCCAGCGTGTCCACCTCCCGCAGCTGCGCCGCGGCCGCGGCCGCGAAGTCGCGCAGCAGCTCGTCGCCGGCCAGGTGGCCGAGGGTGTCGTTGTAGCGCTTGAACAGGTCCAGGTCCAGCAGGGCGAACGTCAGCGGTGCACCGGTCCGGGCGGCGCGCGCCACCTCCGAGGCGGCCACCTCGTCCCAGCGGCGGCGGTTCGGCAGACCCGTCAGCGCGTCGTGCTCGGCGGCGCGCTCCAGCCTCGTCATCAGGTCGGCGCGCTCGACGGCGTGGGCGGCCTCCCCCGCCAGCGTCGCCAGCGTCGCCGCCACGCCCGGGGCGAGCGCGCGCACCGGCCGCCGCCAGACCACCGCGAGCACGCCGACGGGCTCGCAGCCGCGCAGCAGCACCGGCTGCCACACCGCCGAGACCGTCCCGCACGCCTCCACGACGGCGCGGCTGGCGCGCGGGTGCGCCGGCACGTCGGGCACGAACAGCTACTCGCGACCCAGGTGGGCGTCCAGCACCAGGCTGGTGTCGCGGCGCGGGTCCAGGCGCAGCTCCACCCCCTCCATGCCGGTGCTGGCGGTGCTGACCAGCACGCCCACCTCGTCCGGTTGCACGAGGTAGGCGGCGTCGGCGCCGGTCAGCTCGCGCGCGGCCTCGCAGATCGCCAGGCGCGGGTCGTCGGCCGTGGCGACCGCCGTGGAGGCCCGGGCGAGGACCTCCACCCGCTCGGCGTGCACGGCCAGCTGCTCGTGGGCGGCGGCCAGCTCGGCGTGGGCGGCGGTCAGCGCAGCCTCGCGCGCCTGGCGCGAGGTGATGTCGTGCATGGCCACGACCGCGCCCAGCACGGTGCCGTCCTCGCCGCGCATGGTGCGACCGGAGCAGCTGACCGTCACGGGCGGGCGGCCGGGGACGACGATGCTCATGCGGGCTTCCTCGACGCGTCCGTCGCGCAGCGCGCGGCTCAGCGGCAGCTCCTCGGCCCGCAGCGGACGGCTGCCGTCGGCGGTGCGCAGGCCGTAGGCGCCGGCGTGCCCGCCCAGGTCGAGGCGGCCGTCGACGTCGCGGCCGAGCACGGCGCGGGCCGTGTCGTTGAACATGAGCAGGCGCCCGTCGGGCCCGGAGACGACGATGCCGACGTCGGCGGTGGCCAGGACCGCCCGGGTCAGCTCCTCGCGCCGGGCGGCCTCGGCGAGCACCAGCTCGGCGAGGTCGCGCTGCTCCTCGGCCTCGGCGGCGAGGCGGGCGCTGCGGCGGGCCTCGCGGCGGCGCGCGAGCAGCGAGACGGCGACCGCGGCGAGGTCGCGCAGGTGCTGCAGCTGGGCACCGCCGAGCGGGCGGGGGGCCGGGTCGAACACGCACAGGGTGCCGAGGGCGTGCCCGTCGGCGGTGACGAGCGGAGCGGCGGCGTACAGGCGCACCGACGCGAGGCGGCCGTCCACGTGGGGCTTGTCCCGGTAGGCCGGGTGCAGGCGGGCGTCGGGCACGTGCACGGTCTCCCCGGAGCGGAAGGCGACCGCGCACATCGAGTCCTCGCGAGGCACGTCGCGCCGCGTCGCACCGGCGGTGACCAGCTGGTGCTGGCGGTCGGCGTCGACGAGGTTGACGGCGGCCGAGGAGGTCCCGGTGAGGGCGGCGGCGAGGCGCACCACGGCGTCGAGGTCCGCCAGGTCGTCGGGGTCGCCGCCGTCCCCGGCGAGCCCGTCGGCGGGCAGGTGCTCCCGCAGCGCGAGGAGCCGGGCGCGCTCGCCGTCCCCTTCGACGCGCCGCTCGCCGTTCCGCTCCACGTCCCGTGGCATCGGCGCGCGGCGCGCCGGGCTTGAGACCGGTCGGGGCCCGGTGGTGCGCGCCGGCTCACATGCGCAGCAGCCCCGCCACCTCCAGCACCGCAGCGCCCGCCTCGTCCGAGGCGTCCAGGTCCACCTCCGCCACGACCGCCCAGTCGCGGTCGCCGGCGGGGTCCTCCAGCACCTGGCGCACGTACCAGCGCCGCGGCGAGCCCTTCGCCTGCGGGCCGGAGCCGTCGTCGACCTGCAGCAGGTGCGGGCCCCGCGCGTCCGGGCCGGTGCCGATGGAGTCGTGCTCGGCGTAGTAGGCGTCGAGCTGGTCGGCCCAGGTGTCCTCGTCGGGGGAACCGTCGAGCCGCGCCAGCGCCTCGGGGCGGTCCAGCGCCGCCAGCTCCACGAACCGGAACACGGCGTTGCGCACCAGCACCCGGAACGCGCGGGCGTTCGCGGTGACCGGCGGCGCCTCGTCCTCCGCCGGCGCCACGGCGGCCACGACGTCCGCGTCGCCGCCGGCGCGCAGCTTCTCCCACTCGGCCAGCAGGCTGGAGTCGGTCTGGCGCACGACCTCCCCCAGCCACTCCACGACGTCGGTGACCTCCTCGGTGCGGGCGTCCTCCGGCACCGTCTGGCGCAGCGCCTTGTAGGCGTCGCTGAGGTAGCGCAGCACCAGGCCCTCGGAGCGGGCCAGCTGGTAGAACGCGACGAAGTCGCCGAACGTCATGGCCCGCTCGAACATGTCGCGCACCACGGACTTGGGCCGCACCTCGTAGTCGGCCACCCAGGGGTTGCCCGTCCGGTACGTCTCGTACGCCGAGCGCAGCTCCTCCTCCAGCGGCTTGGGCCAGGTGACGTCCTCCAGCTGGGCCATGCGCTCCTCGTACTCCAGCCCGTCGGCCTTCATGCGGGCCACGGCCTCGCCCTTGGCCTTGGACTGCTGCGCCAGCAGGACCTTCATCGGGTCGTCCAGCGTGCACTCGATGGCCGAGACCACGTCCAGGGCGTAGGTGGGCGACTCCCGGTCGAGGAGGTCGTCGATCACGGCGAGCGCGAACGGCGACAGCGGCTGGTTCAGGGCGAAGTCCAGCTGCAGGTCGCCCACCAGCCGGACCTGCCGGCCGTCCGCCAGCGGCTCGGGCAGCGTCTCCACGACGCCGGCGTCCAGCAACGCGCGGAACAGCTCCACCGCGCGGCGCACGTGCTGCAGCTGCCGCTTGCGCGGCTCGTGGTTGTCCAGCAGCAGGTGCCGCATCGCCTCCACCGGGTTCCCGGGGCGCTGCAGGACGTTCAGCAGCATCGAGGTGGTGACGCGGAAGTGGGAGGTCAGCTGCTCCGGCTCCGCCGCGACCAGCTTGTCCATCGTCGCCTGCGACCAGGACACGAAACCCTCGGGCGCCTTGACCCGCTGCACCTTCTTCAGCTTCTTCGGGTCGTCGCCGGCCTTCGCCACGCGGCGGGCGTTCTCCACCTCGTGCTCCGGCGCCTGCACCACGACGGTCCCGGCGGTGTCGAACCCGGCGCGCCCGGCCCGGCCGGCGATCTGGTGGAACTCGCGCGCCCGGTAGTGCCGGGTGCGGCGGCCGTCGAACTTCGTCAGGCCCGCGAACAGGACCGTGCGGATCGGGACGTTGATGCCGACGCCGAGGGTGTCGGTGCCGCAGATGACCTTCAGCAGCCCCGCCTGGGCCAGGGTCTCCACCAGGCGGCGGTACTTCGGCAGCATCCCGGCGTGGTGGACGCCCACGCCCATGCGCAGCAGCCGCGAGAGGACCTTGCCGAAACCGGCCGCGAAGCGGAAGCCGCCGATCGCCTCCGCGATGGCGTCGCGCTGCTCGCGGGTGGCGACCTTCGCGCTGGTGAGGGCCTGCGCCTGCTCCACGGCCGCGGCCTGGGTGGCGTGCACCACGTACACCGGCGCACGGTCGGTGACCAGCAGCTCCTCCACCGTCTCCTGCAGCGGCGTCGTGGCCCACGAGTAGTGCAGCGGCACGGGCCGCTCCACCGACGTGACGACGGCGGTGGGCCGGCCGGTGCGGCGGGTCAGGTCCTCGCGCAGCCAGTCGACGTCGCCGAGGGTGGCGGACATCAGCAGGAACTGCGCCTGCGGGAGCTCGATCAGCGGCACCTGCCACGCCCAGCCGCGGTCCGGCTCGGCGTAGAAGTGGAACTCGTCCATGACGACCTGGCCGACGTCGGCGAACGCGCCCGAGCGCAGCGCCACGTTCGCCAGCACCTCCGCGGTGCAGCACACGATCGGCGCGCCGGGGTTCACGGACGCGTCGCCGGTCATCATGCCGACGTTCTCGGCGCCGAACGTCTCCACCAGCGCGAAGAACTTCTCGCTGACCAGCGCCTTCAGCGGCGCGGTGTAGAAGGAGCGGATCCCGGCGGTCAGGGCGGCGGCGTGCGCACCGGCGGCCACCAGCGACTTGCCCGAGCCGGTGGGGGTGGCCAGCACCACGTTGGAGCCGGAGACCACCTCGATGAGGGCCTCCTGCTGCGCCGGGTACAGCTCGATGCCCCCGGAGGACACCCAGTCGGCGAACGCCTCGTAGACGGCGTCGGGGTCGGCGGCCGCCGTGCTGCCGGGAGCCGGCAGGCGGTCGGTGAGGGAGGAGCGGGCGGAGGTCTCCAGCAGGTCTTCGGACTCGCCGGCGAGCGCGGACGGGGCGGGGGTGGCAGCCATGGCGCTGCCCATGCTCCCACCCGCGCCCGGCACCCGCGCCCCACCGCTGCGCCCGCCCCGCGCCCCCGCCGGTCGCCTCAGCCGATCGCCTCAGCCGATCGCCTCAGCCGATCAGGCCCTGCCGGCGCGCGGCGTCCGCCGCGTCCGCGGACGTCCGCACCCCGTACTTGCGCCGCACCGACGTCAGGTGCTGGGCGACCGTGTTCAGCGCCAGCCCCAGGCGGGCGGCGACCACGGCGCACGGGCTGCCCTCGCCGACCATCTGCAGCACCTCGCGCTCGCGGGCGGTCAGCACCACCGGCGCGCGCTCGGGTGCGCCCCCGCCCGACTCCAGGGCCGCCCACCGGCTCTCGGGGACCAGGACGAACCGCCGGCCGGCGCCGTCCTCGACCACCACGCGCCCCGCCCGTTCCGCCTGGGCGGTCAGCGTCTCGCTCAGGGGGCTGCCGGGGGCCAGCCGCACGGCGCCGTCCGCGCCCAGCGCCCCGCCGCCGCCCCGGTCGTCTCGAGCGGTCGTGCTCTCGTGCTCCACGGAGTCCTCGCTCCTCGGCCGCGCTGCGGTGCGGCCCCGCCTGCTCGAGGTCGCTCCCGGGGTGCGGCCGGTTCCCCTCGCCCGCGGCGCTCGGGACCACCTCGGACGCGGCCCATGCTAGGCGCCGGACCCGGCCACCGGCGCGGCTCCACGCCGCGCACGGACGCCGCGCGCGCCGGCCCCCAGCGCCAGCACGGCCAGCAGCGCCGCCCACGCCACCCACGGCCCCACCCCCCGCCGGTAGCCCAGGGTGAGCGCCTCCACGGCGGGGGACATGCCGTCCACCAGGCCGGGCACGTAGGCCAGCGCCAGCAGCGTCAGCCGCAGCACCAGCACCCGCTCCAGCCACCGGCCCGCCGCCCCCGGCACCGCACCGGCCAGCGCCAGCGGCCCCCACAGCAGCAGGTCGTACCAGGGCAGCTCGTACGGCGCGGCGAGCAGGTACCCCAGGGCCAGCAGGGCCGTCACCGCGGCCGCCCGGCGGCGCAACGGGTCGGGGTCCTGCGGGCCGGTGCCGGCCGCCCGGCGCACCAGCAGCGGCCACCACGCGGCGACCACCAGCGCCATGACCAGCAGCGTGCCCGGCGCCAGGACCGAGCGGCTCAGGCCCGCGTCCACCAGGGGGCGCCACACCGTGGCCAGCGACACGTACCGGCTGGCGCGCCCCGTCTGGTCGTAGGCGTGGGCGCCCGCCCACACGTGCGCCGGCACCAGCACCAGCAGCGCTCCCACCGCCCCGCGCAGCAGCCAGCCCACCCCTGCCGCGCCCGGCCCGCCCGCGCGCCGGGCGGCCCACCACGCCACCAGCAACCCCGCACCCACCGCGCCGTAGGGGAGCTTCGTGCCCACCGCCACCGACAGCACCAGCCCGGCCGCCAGGGGCCGTCGCGGTGCCAGCAGCAGCACGCCCACCGCCGCGGCACCCGCCAGGACGTCGGCGTGCGCACCGCCCAGCCCCACCGTCAGCAGCAGCGGGTTCGCCGTCCACAGCACGTGCGCGCGGGCGCGCAGCGCCTCCTGCCCGCGCAGCGCGGCGTGCAGCCCCGCGGCGGCGGCGGCCCACGCCGCCAGCAGCACCAGCTGCCAGCACCACACCGTCGCGCGCACCGACTCCCCACCGGCCAGGGACGTCAGCGCGTGCAGCGCCGTCGCCACCGGCCCGTACACCGACGTCGTGGAGCGCCACGGGTCCCGCACGGCCGAGGCGACCGGGTCGGCGCCGCCCGCGAACGCGTCCGGCGGCTCGGTGTACGGGTCCGCGCCCAGCGCGGCGATGCGGCCGTAGGCGGCGTAGCTGAGGTGGTCCGCCGAGCCCAGGGGCGGCACCAGCGCCGTCACCAGCGCGCCCGCGGCCGCCAGCAGCAGCAGGCCCCGCGGCCGCCACCCGCGCCCCGCCGCGGCCAGGCCGGTGAGCACCGCGACCCCCGCCGCGAGCACCGACACCGCCAGCAGGGCCGTGACCAGCGCCGAGGAGGGCCGCAGGCCCAGGTCCAGCGGCAGCGCACCCGGCCCCAGGGCGGGCACCGCCGCCGACGGCCCGGCCACCGCGACCGCCAGCCAGCACAGCAGCGCCACGGCGGTGGCGGCGGCCGGGGCCGCGGTCAGCGCGGGCGGCGGGGAGGGCCGCGGGACCGGCGGGGCGCCGGTGCCCCGGCGCGCCTCAGCCACCGGAGCGGCGGGCGGGGACCAGCGCGCCGGCCGCGCCCCGGCGCACCAGCGCCAGCGCCACGTCGCGGTACTGCGCGGCGCGGTGCAGCTGCGCGCGCAGGTCGGTGCCGGTGACGCGGTGGTGCAGCTCGCACGGCACCTCCGCCACCCGGTGACCGGCCCGCAGCAGGTCGATCGTCAGGGCCGTCTCCACGCCCCAGCCGCGCGCCAGCGGCTGCGCCGCCTCGAACGCCGGCCGGGTCAGGCACCGCATGCCCGACAGCGGCTGCTGCGGCGACCAGCCGGCGGCCGCGAGGGTGCCGCGCCGGGCCAGGCCCACGACCAGGCCGCGGCCGCCGCCGGCGGTGGCCTGCTGCGGCAGGACCGCGATCGTCATGTCCGCCTCCCCCGCCAGCACCGGGCCGGTCAGCGGCGCCGTCGCCGCGGCGGTGGCACCCAGGTCGGCGTCGACGAACAGCAGCGGCCGCGGGCCCGTGCCCGGACGGGGGGAGGCGGCCTCGTGGGCGGCGACGGCGCGGGCACCGGTGGCCATCGCCGCCGCCTTGCCGCGGTTGCGCGCGTGCGCGACGACCACCGCCCCGGCGTCGCGGGCCTGCCGGGCGGTGCCGTCGGAGGAGCCGTCGTCCACGACGACGACGAGGTCGGTCACGGGCAGCGAGCGCAGCGCCGCGACCGTGGCGCCGATGCGGTCGGCCTCGTCCTTGGCCGGCACGACCACGGCGACGGTCGCGGACGGCATCGCGGACGGCATCGCGGACGGCTGCGGGGACGGCACGCTCGCGAGGTTAGAGCACGTCCCCGCGGGGGCGGCGGACCGCGAGGACCGTCACGTCGTCGTCCACCGGCTCGCCCCGGGTCAGGGCCTCCACCAGGCCCTCGACGACGGCGTGCACGGGCACGGCGCCCGTGCCCGAGGTGTGCGCCAGCACCGCCGCCATCCCCTCGTCCAGGGGACGGGCGCGGCTCTCCACCAGCCCGTCGGAGAACAGCACGAGGTCCTCGCCGGGCTCCAGCCGCGCCCGCAGCACGTCCTCGCGGTCCCCGGCGCCGGCCAGCAGCGCGCCGACGGGCGGGCCGGCCGGCACCGGGAGGTAGCGGACGCCGGCGTCGGTGCGCAGCAGCGGCGGGGGGTGCCCGGCGGAGGCGGCCAGCGCCTCCCCGTCCCGGGACAGCAGCACGTACGCCAGGGTCACCAGGTCCTCGCCGCCGGAGGCGGACGCGCACGCGTCCAGGCCGCGCAGCACGGCGGAGGGGTGGGGGTCCACCAGGGCCAGCGCGCGCACCTGGGCGCGCACCACGCCCATGACGGTGGCGGCCCGCACCCCGCACCCCATGACGTCGCCGAGGACGACGGCGACGCGCTCGGCGTCGACGACGACGACCTCGGCCCAGTCCCCGCCGACGTCCGCCCCGGCGCTGGTGGCGACCGCCCGGTGCGCCTGCAACCACGGCACCGGGGCCAGCGGGCCCGGCTTCAGGGCGTCCTGCAGGACGCGGGCGGTGCTGCGCTCGCGCTCCAGCAGGTCCACGCGGTCCAGGGCGCCGGCGACCTGGCCGGCGAGGGCGAGCAGGAAGGCGCGCTCCTCCTCGTCGAGCTCCCCCGCGGGGTCGTCCTCGGCGAAGCCGACGACGAGGCCGCCCAGGCGCCGGTGCGGGGTCGCCAGGGGCAGCACCGCCCACGCCGCGTCGCCCTCGGCGAGGGCCTGCAGGTACGTGGGGCGCACCCACGCCGGCAGGTCGGCCGCCCCGGCGGGCCCGGCGACGTACCAGCCCCCGGCGGCGGAGCAGGCGTCGACGTCGCGCAGCAGCTCGGCGGCGCGGCGGTCCCCGCGCACGAGGTGCTCGCGCCGGCCGTCGCGCCGCAGCCGGTGCACGGCCAGCGCCCCGCCCGGGCCGCGCTCCTCGTCGGCCAGGGTGAGGCTGGCGCGGGTGGTGCCCGGCAGGTCCAGGCAGGCGCGCAGCACGGCGTCGACCACCGCGGCGCGCGTGCCGGCGGTGGACAGCGCCACCGTGACCGCTTGCAGGGCGCCGGCGCGCCGGCGGGAGCGGACCCGCTCGTCGACGTCGTCCAGGGCGCCCACCCACTCCAGGACGGGGCTGTCGGGGTCGTCGGGGTCGACGCGCACCGGCTGGGCCGTCGCGGCGAGCCAGCGCCACCCGCCGGGGGTGCGCAGCCGCAGGCGGGCGGTGCCGGCGCGGCCCTCGCGGGCGGCGGCGGCGGCCTCCCCCAGCACGCCCGGCAGGTCGGCGGGGTGCACGTCGGCGGCCCAGGCGGCGCCGCGGACGTCGCCGTCCCGGCCGGTCAGCGCGCGCCAGCCGGGCAGGTCGCCGGTCAGGCCGCGGGCCGGGTCGGCGGTGAACACGTCGAGGCGGCCGGCCTCGGCGAGGGTGCGGTAGCGGTGCTCGGCGCGGCGGGCGTCGCGGGCCGCCTCGCGGGCGGCGTCGAACAGGCGGGCGCGCTCGACGGCGCTGGCGCACTGCCCGGCGAGGACGGCGGCCAGCAGGAGCTGCACCTCGTCGAGCGCGCCCTCGCGGGGCAGGCCGATGCGCAGCACCCCGGTCAGGCCGGTGTCGGTCTGCATGGGCAGCGCCACCCAGGAGCGCTCACCGGCGGCGACGAGGTTCTCGTTGACGGGGTCGGCGAAGCGGGCGGCGAGCTCGCCCGGCGAACGCAGCAGCACCGGCCGGCGGGTGCGGGCGGCCTCGGCGCTGGGCGTGGAGGCGTCCAGCGGCAGGCGGGGGGCGCGACCGGCGGCGGACGAGCGGGCGAGACCGTCACCGGCGGGCACCAGGGCGCCGCCGTCGAAGAGGAAGACGTCGCAGCTGGAGGCGCCCAGGACCTCCTGCACGGTGCCGAGCACGACGGCCACGGCCTCGCGCACGCTCAGGGCGGCGGCGAGGCGGGTGGTGGTCCGCTCGAGCAGGCGCAGGTCCGCCACGTCCAGGGCCGAGCGGAGCGGCCGCCCGGGCAGGTGCGCGGGCGGGTGGGCGGTGGGCACGGCGTGAGTGGAGTCCACGGGCACTCCCCCCGGCTCGGGACGCCGGTGCTCTCCGGCGCCGTCACCCCCAGGCTATCCCGCTGAGCGACCGATCCCCGGCTCCCCGTAGCTGGAACGGGTGCACACCGGCGTCACCCGGCTCGATCGGCGCGGGTCCGGTGCGGGCTCAACGCGGGTGCAGGCGCGTCGGGCCGCCGAAGGACGCCCACACCGTGCGGCTGAGGTCGTCCACGTTCTCGACGACGCCCCACTCGTCGGCCAGACCCGCCACGATGCGCAGGCCCCGCCCCGACGTCGACCCGTCGTCCACCGCGCGCGGGCTCACCACCCGCCCCGGGGCACCGCCGTCGGTCACGGCGATCTCCACGTGCGCGCCGCTCTCGCGGGTCACCAGGCACTGCACGTGGATCTCCCCGCCGCACAGCGGGCGCGCGTGGCGCACCGAGTTCCCCACGATCTCCGACACGACGATCTCGATCTCGGCGGTCGCCTCCGCGTCCAGCCCCGCACCGTCCAGCACGGAGCGCACCGCGCGCCGGGCCCTGGGGACGGACGCGGCGTCGTGCTCGAACGACGACCAGTGCGTCGCCGGCACCGGGCCAACTCCCGTCGGCATCCGCCCTCCCGCCCTGCCGCCCACCTGACGGCACCGTAGGTACCCGAGGCGCGCCCCGGCCAAACCTGCCGGCGCCCGCCTCCCCCTCCAGGGTGCCCCTCACCACCCGTCCGGCCCAGCAGCGACCCGCCACCGGTGCCGTGTGACGCTCACGTGAACTCCTCCCCCGGCTCCTGTCGCAGCGCGCGCACGCGTGCCACCGTGGCCGGGAGGGTCACCGACCAGGAGGTGCTGCGTGAAGCTGCCCGTGCAGACGTGGTTCGACCGGTCGACGTCCCGCGCCCGGGACTGGCCCGTCGCCCGGCTGCGCGCCGACAAGGGGCGCACCCGCGTCAGCGTGGTGCTGCCCGCGCTCGACGAGGAGCCCACCGTCGGCGGCGTGGTGCGGATGGTGCGGCGCCTGGCGGAGGAGACCGGCCTGGTCGACGAGGTCGTCGTCATGGACTCAGGCTCCACCGACGGCACCGCCGAGACCGCGCGCGCCGCCGGCGCGGACGTGCACCACCGCGACGACGTCCTGCCCGAGCTGGGCTCGCGCCCCGGCAAGGGCGAGGTGCTGTGGAAGTCGCTGGCGGTGACCTCCGGCGACGTCGTCGTCTTCGTCGACGCCGACCTGGTGGACCCGCAGCCGCAGCTGGTCACCGGCCTGCTCGGCCCGCTGCTGGCCGACCCCGGTGTGGAACTCGTCAAGGGCTGCTACGACCGCCCCCTGCAGGGGGCGGGCGACGCCTCCGGGGGGCGGGTCACCGAGCTGGTCGCCCGCCCGCTCATCAACCGCTACTTCCCCGAGCTGGCCGGGCTCGTGCAGCCGCTCGCCGGGGAGTACGCCGGGCGCCGCCGGCTGCTGGAGGCCGTCCCGTTCTGCGGCGGCTACGGCGTGGAGATCGCGATGCTCATCGACACCCTGCGCCTGCGCGGGCTGCAGTCCATCGCCCAGGTCGACCTCGGGCGGCGGCGGCACAGCCACCAGGACACCGCCGCGCTGGGCCGGATGGCCGCGCAGATCAGCCACGTCGTGCACGAGCGCGCCCTCGGCCCCACCGGGGAGCGGCCCGCGGTCACCCAGTTCGCGCGCGACGAGTACGGGCGCTACGCCCCCGTCACGCACGTCCTGGACGTCGGCGAACGCCCACCGATGATCACCGTGGACGGGTACGCCGGGCGCATCGCCAGGGTCTCGTGAACCGTCCGCTCCCGGTGACCGAGCCGGTCACCGGGGTGGGCCGGGACCCCGAGGTCCTCAGCGGACGAAGGGCTCCTCGCCCGTCTCGGAGACCATCGGGCGCCCGGCGTCCGCCCACGCCCCCATGCCCCCCTCGACGTTGACGACGTCGTAGCCGTTCTGGCTCAGCCACTGCGCCACGCGCAGCGAGCGCCCGCCGGCGCGGCACACGACGTGCAGCTCGCCCTCGGGCAGCTCGGCGAGGCGCTGCGGCACCTCGCTCATGGGGATGTGCAGGGCGCCGTCGGCGTGCCCGGCCTGCCACTCGTCGTCCTCGCGGACGTCGAGGAGGGTGGCGTCGGCGGGGACGGCGGCGGCGTTGACGGAGGGGACCTCGGACATGCCGGGGAGCCTACGGCTCATCGCAGCCGCTCGGGCAGGGGACGGGCGTGCACGACGGTGAGCGCGGTCACGGCGCGGGTCAGTGCCACGTACAGCCGGCGCAGGCCGGTGCGCTCGTCGGGCTCGCCGGCCACGACGTCGGCGGGCTCGAGCACCACGACCCGGTCGAACTCCAGGCCCTTGACGAGGGTGGCGGGCACGAGGGAGACCCGCTCGGGCAGCTCGCCGTCCTGCTCCCCGGCCGCGTCCCGCACCGCGTCGAGGCGGGTGGTGGGCACGCCGGCAGCGGCGAGGGCGCTCGCGGCCGCGTCCGCGGCGGCGTCGGCGACGACGAGGCCGATCGAGCCCTCCTCGCGCAGCAGGCCGGCGACGACGGCCACCGCCTCGGCCAGCGCGTCGCCGTCGACGGCCAGCACGTCCAGGCGGCCGGGGTCGGGCCGCACCGAGCGCGGCACGGTCAGCTCGGGCGCGATGACGGGCAGCAGCCGGGCGGCGTAGTCGATGACGGCCGAGGGCACGCGGAAACCGCGGTCGAGGACCTCCAGGTGCCCGCCGGGCTTGCCGAGGTGGGCCAGCACCTCGCTCCAGGAGCGCGCCGACCACGGGGTCGTGCCCTGCGCGATGTCGCCCAGGACGGTGGCGGCGCCGGTGGAGCAGCGCCGGCCGACCGCGCGCAGCTGCATCGGGGACAGGTCCTGCGCCTCGTCGAGCACGACGTGGGCGCGCGAGGGGGTGCGGGTGAGCTGGTCGGCGACCTCGTCGAGCACCACGGCGTCGGCGGTGGTCCAGCGGGCGGACCCGGCGCTGCGCGGGGGCCGTTCCCACAGCAGCAGGGCCCGCTCGGCGTCGTCGAGGACGCCGTCGGAGCAGGCGGCCAGGAACTCCCCGTCGGACAGCAGCCGGTGCAGCACCTTCGCGGGGTCCTGGGCGGGCATCAGCCGCTTCACGGCGCGCTTGACGTCGGCGCTGCGGGCCACGGCGTCCTGCACGGCGTCGTCGGGGGAGTCGCCGGCGGCCTCGAACAGCTGCAGGACGGCGTGGGCGAGGCGCTGCGGCAGCAGGGCGCGGGCGGCCTCGTAGCGGATGCCCCGTGAGGCGAGCTCGTCGAGCAGCTCGCGCACCCGGTACCCGGGCACCCGCCAGCGGCGCGAACCGCGCGGCAGCACGAACGCGCCGCCGTCCAGGACCAGCGCCGGGTCGCCCACCGCCGCCCACACGGCGCGGCGCGCGACCTCCGCCAGGCGCGCGTCGCCCTTGAGGGCGGCGACCCCGGTGGGCTCGGCGGCGCGCACCCGCACCTCCCCGCGCCCGCCGCCGGGGCGGGTGACGAGGTCGGTGACGGTGGCCTGCTCCACCCGCACCTCCCCCAGCGCGGGCAGCACGGCGCCGATGTGCTGCAGGAACGCCCGGTTGGGGCCGACGACGAGGACGCCCTGGCGGGTGAGGCGCTCGCGGTGGGCGTACAGCAGCCACGCCGCGCGGTGCAGGCCCACGGCAGTCTTGCCGGTGCCGGGAGCGCCCTGCACGCACACGGTGGTGGACGCGTCGGCGCGCACGAGGGCGTCCTGCTCGGGCTGGATGGTGGCGACGATGTCGCGCATCGGCCCGGACCGGGGCCGCTCGACCTCGCGGGCGAGGATCCGCGAGGCGCGTTCGTCCTCCCCGGGCGCGGGGTCGGTGAGGTGCTCGTCCTCGTGGGCGGTGAGCCGGCCGTGCTCGACGCCGAAGCGGCGGCGCAGGCGCACGTCGCCGCGCTCGGCGCGGCTGGCGCGGTAGAACCCGCGGGAGACGTCGGCGCGCCAGTCCACGACCACGGGGTCGCCGGCGGCGTCGGTGACGTGGCGGCGGCCGATGTGCAGGACCTCGCCGGAGTCGTGGTCGGTGCGGCCGAAGAACAGGGCGGTGGACGGGGCGTCCACGAGGCTCGCGGCGCGCCGGTGCAGGGCGGCGGCGAGGGCGGCGTCGGCGACGGGGTCGCCGCCGTCGGCGGTCAGGGACAGCGCGTGCTCGCGCATGCGGGTCAGCTCGGCGCGGGCGCGGTCGAGGTGGCGCTGCTCGACGGCGAGCACGCCGGTGTCGTCGGGGGTTTCCCGGGCGGGGGCGGGCACGGTTCCTCCTGGGGTCCGGGGAGCCCGGTGATCGTGCCAGAACCGTTGCAGGACAACAACGTTGCGATCACGGAGCCGTCCGCGGGAGGATCTTGCAGGGGCTGGCCGCCGGATCCTGGCACGGCAAAACTGCCAATCGTACGCCCCGCTCCGTCACCGAGCGGCACCGGCCCGGGGAACCACCCGGTGCCCCGCCACGTCCCACCACCGGCGCCCCACCGGGGGCGCGCACGCACCCGGGAGGCGACGATGACCGGCACGAGCACTGCGCGCAGGCACCCGCGGGGCGCGCTCGCCCTGGCGGCGGCCCTGGCGATCACCGGTGCCGCGGCGTGCGGCCAGCAGCAGGCGGGAGGTCCAGCGGTGAGCAGCACGTCCGGCAGCACCCCCGGCGACGGGGTGACGCCCACGCCCGGGACCGGCACGGCGCCGAGCAGCGCCGGCGGGTCCCTCACGGTGACCGTCGACGACGGCTCCGGCGGCACCAGCACCTGGACCCTGACGTGCGCGCCGGACGGCACCGCGGGCGGCGACCACCCCGACGCCGCCGCCGCCTGCGCCGCGCTCACCGCGGTGCAGCAGCCGTTCGCGCCGGTCCCGAAGGACCGCGTGTGCACCCAGGTCTACGGCGGGCCGCAACGGGCCACCGTCACCGGCACCTGGGGCGGCGGGGAGGTCTCGGCCACCTTCGAGCGCACCGACGGCTGCCAGATCGCCCGGTGGGACCGGGTGGCGCCCCTGCTGCAGCCGGGCGCACCTGCGGGCGCGGGGAGCTCGCCGGGACCGACCTGAGCCGTGGCGGCGCACGCCCCGGACCACCGCGTCCGCCCCGCGCGCCGCCGTGGTCGTCAGCCGGTGAACTCCACGTCCTCGACGACGGCGGCCCCGGCGCGCAGGCCGATGCCCAGGTGCACGTCGACCCCGTGCTGCACGGGGGAACCCGGCCGCGCCGGCACGTGGTAGACGCACTCGATCCCGCTGGTGGTGTCCGCGACCGGCTGCTCCGTGCGTGCGCAGCCGTCCGCCGTCGCGGGCGAGTACGGGGTGGCGAGGAGCTCACCGACCACGGCGTTCACGGCGTAGGTCGCCATCACGTCGCCCCGGCGCAGTTCCCACCCGCGCACGAGGCAGCCGGCGGCCTGCTCCGGCGTGGCGCGGTTGTACGGCGCGGGGCAGCCGGTCACCCCGGAGTCCCCCGCCACGGTGACCCCGTCCCGAGGCGTCCACCGCATCGAGCCGCCCTGGAAGTCGCTGCGCCTGCCACCGGGGACGTCGTGCTCGTCGCCGGTGGGGAACCCGAAGGTCCCCGCCTCCCAGCCGTGCTCCGCCCAGGCGTCGCGGATCGCGCCGTGCACCTCGTGCGCGCCGGTCGCCGGGGACCAGTACACCGAGCCGCCCTGGAAGTGGTTGTACGCCCCCGCCCCGTCCGGGGTCCGCGTCTCGTCGGTCACCGGCATGCCCAGGAACCCGGCCTCCCACCCACCGGCCGCCCAGGAGTCGCGGATCGCGCCGTGCACCTCGTGCGCGCCGGTCGCCGGGGACCAGTAGATCGAGCCGTCCCGGAAGTGGACGTATGCGCCGCGACCGTCCGGGGTGCGCAGTTCGCCGGTGACGGGTTCCCCGAGCAACCCCTGCGGTCCGCCGAGCGCCTCGTAGTGCGCCCCGATCTCCCCTCCGACGCGCGGGTCGGCCTGGGCCGGTGCGGCGAGGACGGTGATGGCGAGCGCGGCGGCGACCGCACCGACGGCGCGGGTGGTGTTCTTCACGTGTTCTCCTGACGGGACCGGCGTGCGCCGGGTGGGGACGGGTGGCCGGGCGTGCCGCACCGGCAGCGGGGAACCGCTCACCGCGACCGTGGCGCAGGTCGGCGTCCAGCGGGGAGGCCCGGGCAGTACCCCCCTCCCCCGGCGGGCCGCCGGGGTCGCTCAGGGGCGACGGGGCGGTACCGCGCGACGCACGCTCAGGTGCTCGATGCGGTCCCGCCGCCAGCGGGCCTCCACGACGCGCCGCTGAACCCCTCCCGCCGCGCGCACCTCGACGAGCAACGCACGCCCGGCCGGCGGGGGTTCCACGAGGCGCACCCGCAGGTGCGCACCGATCACCTCCCGGGTGTTCCACTCCGCGACCTGCAGCAACCCCCGGTAGAGGCGGCCGTCGTCGTCGACGACGGCGTCGTCGGTGAAGGCGTCCAGGAACCCCTCGGTGTCCTCGGCGTTCACCGAATCCAGCAGCACCTCCAGACCTGCTCCGCTCACGCGCCCGCCCCGCGGCCGGTGCGCCGGTGCTCGGCGAGCAGACGGTCGAGCACCTCGCGCGATCCCGTGCCGGCCACCGGGGAGAACACGGCGAGGACGAGCTCGTCCCCGGGCGGCTGCAGCGACTCGTAGTCGAAGGCGAACTCCCCCGCCCACGGGTGGCGCATCCGTTCCCGGCCGTGGGCGGTGCCCCGGACCTGCGGGACCGCCCACATGCGGCGGAACTCGTCACTGGCGGGCAGCAGCTCGGCCACCAGTTCCTGCACCCGCTCGTCGCCGGGGTGCAGGGACGACTGCACGTGCAGGCCGGCCACGGTCCGGGCGGCCCCCTCCTCCCAGTCGATGAGGAGTTCGCGCGCGTACGGGTCGAGGAAGTGCCAGCGCACGAGGTTGTCGATGGTCGCCACGGATCGTCCCGGGGGCGTGGCCAGCACCCTCCACGGCAGGTTGGCCGCCACCACGTCCAGGCAGGGGTTCGCCAGGAACGCGGGTGCCGGGTGGTCCTCGACCAGCGCCAGGAGGCCCGCCCGGACGGCTGCGCTCGCGCGTGGTTGCCGCCGCGCTCCCCTCGGGCTCCGCGGCGCGGCGAGCCGGCGCAGGTGCTCGTCCTCCTCGGGCCGCAGGTGCAGGGCGCGCGACAGGGAGTTCAGGACGGCGCCGGAGACCTCGCCCACCCGGCCCTGCTCGATGCGGGTGTAGTAGTCCAGGCTCACGTCGGCCAGGTCGGCGACCTCCTGCCGCCGCAGCCCCGGGACCCGCCGCGCGCTCGCCGGAGCCGGCAACCCCACGTCCTGCGGCCGGCGGTGGTTGCGCACCGCGCGCAGGAAGTCGCCGAGCACCACCGCGCTGCTCGCGTCGGTGGGCGCGGCGGCGGTCTGCTGCTCGACCCGGGGTGCGGGGAAGCGGCCGTCCCCCCGTTCACCAGCGCGCTCCTGCGGTTGCACGGTGCGCACCAGTGCTCCTCCCCCGCCTCGGTGGCGCGCCGGTGGTTCCGGCGCGGGTTCTCGCTCCCCCACCCGGCGCAGCGGCCGCGCGCCCGCGAGGCCCCGCGCAGCCCCCGGCGGGTACCCGATCACGGTACGTGGGAACCGGGTGCTGCGAGGGGTGTTCACGGGGTCCCGGGCAGGGGGCTCGCCGCCTGCCGTCCGGTCCCGGGCGACGTGCGGGGCGGCGAGGTGAACACCAGGTCGGCGTAGTCCTCGGCGTGCCGGCGGATCCACGCGGCGACGAACGGGCACAGCGGCACGACGCGCAGCCCCCGGCGGCGGACGTCGTCCAGCGCGCCGCGCACGAGCGCCGAGCCGACGCCGCGGCCCTCGTGCCCGGGCAGGACCTCGGTGTGCGAGAACACCAGGAACTGCTGCGTGGGCAGGTACTCGGCGATCGCCGCAAGCTCACCGTCCACGTGGGCCTCGTAGCGGTGCTCGGCGGGGTCGTCGCGCACGACGACCGGCCCGGCGGCGGTCCCCTCGGCCGGGACGTGCTCGGCGGCGTGGTCGATCTCGATCTGCAGCTCGTCCGGCCCGCGGTCGGCGCGGGCGACGACGTCGGCCCAGCGCGCCGCGACGAGGGCGCGGCGCCGCTCCCTGGCCCGTTCCACCCGGGACCGCACGACCGCGGTGGCCAGGCGCAGTTCCGCCGCGGCGCGGCGCGATCCCTCCGGTGCCGCGCTCACGCGGGGCCCCCCTCGAACGTGACCGTGCCCATCGTCATCAGTCCTCCCACCGGCGGGTGCGTGCCGGAAGATCGATCCCGGGTTCCGTGAGTTCCGTGAGTTCCGCGCGCCGCACCGCCGGGGCGACGTGCAGGACCCGCTTGCCGCGCACGTGCCGGGCGGCGAGGTCGCGGTAGGCGTCCTGCACCGCCGACAGCGGGTAGGTGGCCGCGATCGGCACGCTCAGCTGGCCCGCGACGACCAGCCGCGCCAGCTCTCCCCACACGGTGCGGGTGTCCGCCTGCTCCTGCGCGTCGTGGCGCACCCCGTACCGCTGCACCGCTGCGCCGTCGGCGGTGGTGTCGATCCGGTGCGCGGGCACCCCGAGCGCGAGGGCGACGTCCACGGTGGGCGGCCCGAAGGTGTCGACGCAGGCGTGCAGGCCCCCGGGTGCCGCGGCCCGCACCCGCTCCAGCAGCCCGGGGCCGTAGCGCACCGGCACCGCACCCAGGGAGGTGAGGAAACCCGCGTTGGCCTCACCCGCGGTCCCGACCACGCGGGCCCCGCGCAGCAGCACGAGCTGCGTCGCGACGACGCCGACCCCTCCGGCGGCCGCGGAGACGAGGACCGTCTCCCCCGCCCGGGGGTCCACCGCCCCCACGGCCGCCCACGCGGTGGCGCCCGCCCCGGCGAGGGTGGCGGCCTCGTCCCAGCCGAGCGCGGCGGGTTTGAGCGCCAGCCGATCGGCGCCGACGACGACGAAGTCCGCCTGCGCCGCCCGCGGGCTGAAACCCAGCACGGCGTCGCCGACGGCGAGCCCGCGCACGCCCTGCCCCACCTCGGCCACGACACCGGAGAAGTCGTTGCCCTGCCCCTCGGGGAAGTCGGCCGGCCACAGGTCGGCGAAGACGCCCTCGCGGATCCCGATCTCCCCGGGGTTCAGCGCGGCGGAGACGACCTCCACCACCACGCCCCCGGGGGGTGCGGACGGGCGCGGCACCTCCACGACCTCCAGCACCTCCGGGCCGCCGTAGCGGCGGAACCGCACGGCCCGGCTCAGCCGCCCCCCGGCCACGACGGAACCGCCCCTGCCCGTCCCCGACACCGCGATGCCCACCACAGTCCTCCTCCGAGCGCGCCGAGCTCGAAGTGTCGGGGGGGCCAGCGACCGCGTGGGAGGCCCGGGCAGTCCTACCCGGGAGGGCACGCCCCGGTGGCCCTCCCGGACGCCACCGCGGGTCGCGCTCGACCGCCGCGCCGCGACCCCCCGGTCCCGGCCCGCTCAGGCGGCGCGGTGGGTGCCCGCCCGGCGGGCGCGGCGCTCGTCCAGGTGGACGACCCGGGCGCGCGAGGCCTGCTCGGCGCGCTCGGCCTCGACGGCGAGGCGGCTCGCCTCGCCGAAGGCGGCGCCGCGCGGGGCGACGAGCAGCCGCCCGTCACGGCGGCCCTCCTCGGCAGCGCACCCGGCCAGCGCGGCGGTCAGCACGAGACCGAACCCCACCAGCGTTCCCACGACCAGCAGCACCCCCGTCAGCACGTCCACGGCGACCCCTCCTCGGCTCACGGGGCGGACCCGCCCGACCCGTACCTCCAGGGTGCGCCGGGAAGGGTGTGCCGCGGATCGGTCCGGGGTGTGAAGTCCCCCGTCATCCCCCGGGTGGACCACGTCCGCCACGCGGCGCGGTCGACCCCCCACCCCCTGCCCCCGGGAGGGCCGGGAGCGGGACCCGTCAGTGCTGGGTGAGCCAGCCGTAGGGGGCGGCGAGCTCGTCGGCGGCCTCCGGGCCCCACGTGCCCGCCTCGTACGGGTGCAGCTCGCCGCGCTGCTGCAGCAGCGGGGTCACCACCCGCCACGCGTCGCGCAGCCCCGCCGACGTGGTGAACAGGGCCCGGTCGCCGATGAGGACGTCGCGCAGCAGCGCCGCGTACGGCGGCAGCGGCTCGGCGTCGGGCAGCTCGGCCAGGTCCAGGTGGAGCCGGCCCGGCACCAGGTCGTCGGAGACGCCCGGGCGGCGGGCCGTGACACCCGCCCACACGGTGCCGTTGCCGCTGAGGGTGAAGGTGATCGTCTCCGGGCGGTCCGGGCGCTGCCCCGGCCCGTGCTGCAGCGCGGTCGGCGGGCGCAGCACCAGGGTGACGTGCTGGTGGCTCTCGGCCAGCTTCTTGCCGGTGCGCAGCACGAACGGCACCCCGCGCCAGCGGTCGTTGTCCACCCACACCCGCGCCGCCACGAACGTGTCCGTGCCGGACTCGTCGTCCACGTGCTCCAGGTGGCGGTAGCCGCTGCTCTGGCCCAGCACCACCTCGGACGGGTCGATCGGCCGGAAGCACGCCAGCACCGCCTCGCGCGCCTCCTGCAGCGCGTCCGGGCCCGGGCCCGCCGGGGGCTCGGCCGCGACCTCCGCCGCGACCTGCAGCAGGTGGGTGACGAGCATGTCCAGGGTGGCGCCGGTGGCGTCGTAGAACTGGGCGCGCTCGTCCACCCCGAGGGTCTCGGGCACGTCGATCTGCACCTGCGCGACGTGCTCGGCGCTCCACACCTGCTCGAACAGCCGGTTGGCGAAGCGCAGCACGTGCAGCTGCTGGGTCGCCTCCTTGCCGAGGAAGTGGTCGATGCGGAAGACCTGCTCCTCGTCGAACACCGACTGCACCAGCTCGTCGAGCTGCTCGAAGGACTCCGGGGAGGTGCCGTAGGGCTTCTCGTAGACCACGCGCGAGCCCTCGGCCAGGCCGTGGGCGGCGATCGCACGGGTGTAGTCGTCGAACGTCGAGGGCGGCAGCGCCAGGTAGTGCACGAGCTGCGCGTCCTCGCCGAGCTCGCCGCGGACCTGCTCCAGCACCTCCAGCAGCTCGCCGGGGTCGGACTCGCTGAACCCGCCGCCGGCGAAGCGCAGCCCGGCCGCGACCTCGTCCAGCACGTCGTCGTCGAGGCCCTTGCCGAACTCGCGCAGCCCCTCGACCACGTGCCGGCGGTACTCCTCGTCGCTCACCGGGCGGCGGCCGCTGCCGACGAGCGTCCAGCGCTCGGGCAGCAGGCCGGCCGCGGCCAGCGCCGCGAAACCCGGCATGACCAGGCGCTTGGCCAGGTCGCCGGTGGCGCCGTACAGCACGAAGACGGTCGGGGTGGACCGGTGCTCACCGGGCGCGTCGCTCATCGTGTCCTCGCTCTCGGGGTGGTGGGGCGGCGGCGTCTCAGGCGGGGTGCTCGGCGCCGTCGCCGGCCCACTCCACGTGGAAGGAACCCTCGCGGTCGGTGCGCTTGTAGGTGTGCGCGCCGAACAGGTCGCGCAGCCCCTGGACCAGCGCCGCCGAGGAGCGCGGGCGGCGCAGGCCGTCGTAGTGCGCCAGCGCCGAGGAGAAGCCGGGCGCGGGGATGCCGTGCGCCACCGAGTGCTGCACGACGCGGCGCCACGCCTCCTGGCCGTTGGCCACGGCCTCGGCGAAGTACGGGTCCAGCAGCAGGGAGGGCAGGTCGGGCCGGTTCGCGTAGGCGTCCTTGATCCGGTCGAGGAACTTCGCGCGGATGATGCAGCCGCCGCGCCAGATCGTCGCCATCGCGCCCGGGTCGATGCCCCAGCCGTACTCCTCGGAACCCGCCCTGATCATGTCGAAGCCCTGCGCGTAGGCGACGACCTTCGACGCGTACAGCGCCGCGCGCACGTCGTCGACGAACGCCTCCGCGTCGCCCTCGGCGACGAACGGGCCGTCCTCCGCAGGCCCCGGCAGCACGCCCTGCGCGGCCTCGCGCTGCTCGGCGTGCCCGGACAGGGCGCGGGCGAAGACGGCCTCGGCGATGCCGGAGACGGGGGTGCCCAGGTCCAGGGCGGTCTGCACCGTCCAGCGGCCGGTGCCCTTCTGCTCGGCCTCGTCGAGGATGACGTCGACCAGCGCGACGCCGTCCTGCGTGGGGTCCTCCTTGGCGAGCACCTGCGCGGTGATCTCGATGAGGAAGGACTCCAGGTCCCCGGAGTTCCAGGAGGTGAACACCTCGGCGAGCTGGGCGGGGGTGCGGCCCAGGCCGTGGCGCAGCAGGTCGTACGCCTCGGCGATGAGCTGCATGTCGGCGTACTCGATGCCGTTGTGGACCATCTTCACGAAGTGGCCGGCGCCGTCGGGGCCGACGTGGGTGGAGCACGGGGTGCCGTCCACCGAGACGGCGATGTCGGCGAGGATCGGGCCGAGCTTGGCGTAGGAGTGCTCGGAGCCGCCCGGCATGATCGACGGGCCCAGCAGCGCGCCCTCCTCACCGCCGGAGACGCCGACGCCGGCGAAGTGGATGCCCTGCTCGCGCAGCGCGGCCTCGCGGCGGCGGGTGTCGGCGAAGTGGGCGTTGCCGGCGTCGACGATGATGTCGCCCTCGCTCAGCAGCGGCGCCAGCTCGTCGATGACGGCGTCGGTGGGGCCGCCGGCCTTCACCATGACGATCACCGTGCGGGGGGACTCCAGGGAGTCGACGAACTCCTGCGCCGAGTACGCCGGGACGAAGGTGCCCTCGTGCCCGAACTCCTCGACCAGGGCCCTGGTGCGCGCGTCGCTGCGGTTGTGCACCGCGGTCACGTACCCGTGCCGGGCGATGTTGCGGGCGAGGTTGCGCCCCATCGTCGCCAGGCCCGTGACACCGATCTGGGCCTTCACCTGGGGAGCCGCCTGCTGCGTGGTCTCGGTCACCCGCGGGAGTCTTCCACGGCCGGCCCGCGCCCCAGCACCCCCCGGCGCCCACCGGCGTGACGGGGGCGAAAACTCTTCCTCACGGCCCGGCGCCGGCGCGGTGAGGACCGCCCGCGGCGCACCCGCCCGCACGGCGCACCCGCCGCGCACCTGCGAAGCTGGCGGGACCCCGGACGTCGAAGCAGCGGCGCACGCCCGCGCACACCCATGACGAGGAACCACGTGAGCGCCCGCACCACTCCCCCCGGTCCCCCCGCACGCCCCGGGCGCCGCCGCCCGCCGCCGCGGCGGGTCGCCCAGTTCCTCGCCGGCCTGGCGATGTGCGCGGCCGGCGTCTGGGGCTCGCTGCAGGTGCACCTCGGCGTGGCGTCCTGGGACGTCCTGCACGCCGGTGTCGCCGACCGCACCGGCCTGTCCTACGGCACCGTCGTGGCCGGGGTGGGGGTGCTGGTGGTCCTGGTGTCCCTGGTGCTGGGCGTGCGCCCGCGGCTGGGCACCCTCGTCAACGTGGTGGCGATCGCAGCCGCGCTGGACGCCCTGCTGGCCTCGTCGTGGCTGGACGGGCTGGGTTCCGCACCCGCGGCGGTGCGCGTGGCGGTGCTGGCTGCCTCGGTGCTCTTCCTGGGGTTCGGCGGCGCCCTCTACATCGGCGCCGGGCTGGGCAGCGGCCCGCGCGACAGCCTCATGGTGGCCTGCCACCTGCGCGGCTGGCCGGTGGGCCGTTCCCGCGCCCTCATCGAGGTGGGGGTCGTGGCGCTGGGGTGGCTGCTCGGCGGGCCCGTCGGGGTGGGCACCGTGGTGATGGCGCTGGCCCTGGGGCCGGTCACCCAGTTCGCGTTCCGGGTGCTGCGGCAGTCGCCGGCCGCGGGCACCTGACCCGTCGCGGGCGCCCGGCCCGTCGCGGTCGCGGCGGTCAAGCCCCGGCCCCGGGCCCCCCGTCCCCGGGGCGCGCGCGGCGGCGGGGCACGACGGTGCCGGTCAGCGGCAGGCGCCGGATCGCGACACCGCGCACCTTGCGGCGGTTGGCCGCGGCGACGCGCTCGCTGAGGAGGATGGCCCGGCGCAGGGCGCGGCCGGGGAGCTCCGGGACGGGCTCCGGTCGTCCTGGCACGGCCCGCCTCCGTTCGTCGCGCGGCGCCGTCCGTGTCGCCGCGTGGTCGTGCGCCCCCGGGGCGCTGGTGGCCCGGGGGAACGTCCTGTGTAGCGGACCGGCTGCGGCCGTGCCACCGAGACGACGCTCCCGGCCCACGTGCTCCACGCAGCGTGCCGAGACCACCACGGGGAGCTGATCCGTCGGCGTGTTCCGCGTCGTCAGTCCCGCGTCAGCGGGGTGGGCGGGTGCGGCGGGACGCGGTGGGGACCGGCCTCGGCGGGGCGCGGCCGGCCCAGCGGGTGCAGGCGCACCCCGACGAGCGCCACGTCGTCGTCGTGGCCGGCGGGCACGAGCCGGGCCAGGATCTCGTCGCACAGCGCCTCCAGCTCCAGGTGCGCCAGCTCCGCGACCACGTCCTGCAGCCGCGCCAGGCCGTCCTCCAGGGACGCGCCCCGGCGCTCCACGAGCCCGTCGGTGTACAGCAGCAGCGTCGAGCCGCGGTCCACGGTGATCGCCGCGTCGGAGCGCCGCGCGGTGGGGTCCACGCCCAGCAGCAGCTGCGGGGGGTGCACCGCCAGCGAGCTGACCGTGCCGTCGGGGGCCAGCAGCACCGGCGGCAGGTGCCCGGCGCTGGACCAGCGCAGCCGGGCCACGTCCCGCTCGCGGTCGTCGACGACCTGCTCCAGGCGGGCCACGAGCGCGGTGGCGGTGGTGTCCACGGCCAGGCCCTGCATCGTGGCGTCCAGGCTGGTCAGGACCGTGGCCGGGCCGGTGCCGCTGGAGTAGGCGATGCCGCGCAGCAGGCTGCGCACCTGGCTCATCGCGGCCGCGGCCTCGATGTCGTGACCCATGACGTCGCCGATGACCAGGACCGTCGCCCCGTCGGGGGTGAGGAACGCGTCGTACCAGTCGCCGCCGATCTGCGCGGCGGCCGCCGCGGGCTGGTAGCGCACGGCGATCTGCACGTGGTCGGGCTCCACGGGAGCCGTCAGCAGGCTGCGCTGCAGGCCCTCCGCCATGCGGTGCTGGTGCGTGTACAGGCGGGCGTTGTCGAGAGCCACCCCGGCCCGGTCGGCGACCTGCAGCGCGGTCAGCAGGTCCTGCGGCGGCATGGGCGCGCGCCCGGGGCCGCGGAACAGGCTGACCAGCCCGACGGTGCGGCCGCGCGCCGGCAGCGGCAGCATCGCGAACGACTCCGGGGCGAGCAGGCGCACGAGGTCGCGCGCCTGCTCCTCGGCCACCACGTCCAGCAGGGCGGCGGTGCCGTCGCGCTCCACGGTGACGGGGCGGCCGGTGCGCAGGGCGCGGTGCAGGAAGGAGCGTTCGTCCAGCGCGGGCAGCCGCGCGTCGCGGTAGGCCGCCACGGCCGGTCGCAGCTCCTCGTCCGAGTGCCAGGAACCGATGTCGCGCAGGGTCCCCTGCTCGTCGACGAGGGTGACGATGCACCAGTCGGCCAGTCCCGGCACGAGGTGCTGGGCCAGGCGGCCGACGGCCTCCTCGGTGTCCAGCGTGGCCGACAGGTCCTCGCCCACCCGCACCAGCAGCCCCAGGCGGTCGGCGGCCTCCTCCGCGCGCCGGCGGGCCTCCTCGGCCTCCTCCTGCGCTCGTCGGCGCACGGTGATGTCGAGGAAGTACACCGACAGCCCGTCGGGGCCGGGCCACGCCCGCACCTCGTACCAACGGTCCAGCGGCGGCGGGTAGTACGCCTCGAAGGCCACCGGCTCGCCCGACTCGGCGGCGCGGCGGTACTCGACCCCGAAGACGCTGCCGCGGGCGTCGGGGAACAGCTCCCACACGTCGCCGCCGAGCAGCTCAGCGCGGGAGCGGCCCAGCAGCCGCTCGGCCTCGGCGTTGACGTAGCTGAAGCGCCAGTCGCGGTCGAGGGAGCAGAAGGCCGACGGCATCGTCTCCAGCACGCGGGAGGTCCGGGCGTCGGCGTCGCGGGTGTCGGTGGTGTCGTAGGCGGCGCCGAGGACGCGCACCGCGCGGCCCGCTCCGTCGGGCAGGGCCCGCCCGCGGGCGCGCACCCAGCGCGTGACGCCGCCGGGCAGCACGACGCGGTACTCGGCGTCGAACTCCCCGCACGTCTCGGCGCACCGGGCGAGGGCCCGGGTCACGCGCGGCAGGTCGTCGGGGTGCACGCGCTCGTTGAACGCCTCGATGCTCTCGCGGAAGGTGGAGCGGTCGTGGCCGAACAGTTCGAGCAGGCGGTCGTCCCAGGTGAGGTGCCCGGTGACCAGGTCCCAGTCGAAGCCGCCGACGCCGCCGGCGGAGATCGCCAGCTGCCAGCGCAGGCGCTCCACCTCCTGCTCGACGGTCAGGTGCGTCGCGTCGCCACCCCGAGGCGTCACACCGCTCACCGCGCCACCTCCGCTCGTGCTCGGGCGGGGCCGTCCCAGCCGCTGTCCAGCGTAGGCGAGCGGGGCGGACCACCCGGCCCGTGGTGATCGGGCCGGCTCAGCCGCCGAGGACCTGCCGGCCGAGGCGGACCACGAGCACCGCCACCACGGCGAGGAACACGCCCCGCACGAACCGGCTGCCGGCGGAGACGGCGGTGCGCGCGCCCAGGTAGCCGCCGAGGAGGTTCGCGACGCCCATGAGCAGCCCGAGCCGCCACAGCACCGCGCCGTGGGCGGCGAAGACGACGAGCGCCCCCACGTTGGTGGCCAGGTTGACGATCTTCGCGGTGGCGCTGGCCTGCAGGAACGCGTAGCCGAGCAGGCCGACGAGGGCGAAGACGAGGAAGGCGCCGGTGCCGGGGCCGGCGATGCCGTCGTAGAAGCCGATGACGGCTCCGGTGAGCGCGGCGACGACGGTGTGCCGGTGCCCGCTGAAACGCAGCGCGGTGACGTCACCCAGGTCCGGCTTGAGCAGCGTGTACGCCGCCACGAGGACGAGGGCGACGAGGATGACGGGGGTGAGGACCCCGTCGGGCACGGCCGCCGCGCACAGCGCCCCGCCGGCGGCGCCGAGCGCTGCGACCACGGCGGTGGGCACGGCCGTGCGCAGCGGCGGGTGCACGCGGCGGTAGTAGGTCGCGGCGCTGGTGCCGGTGCCCATCGCCCCGGCCAGCTTGTTGGTGGCCAGGGCCTGCACGGGGTCCATGCCGGGCACGAGCAGCAGCGCGGGCAGCTGCACCAGGCCACCGCCGCCGACGACGGCGTCGATCCAGCCGGCACCGAAGGCCGCGAGGACGAGCAGGGCGAGGGTGGCCGGCCCGAGGGCGGCGAGGGTCTCGGCGCTCACGGGCGGCCGACCGCGCGCGGGGCGGGGGGTCGCAGCACCCGCACAGCCTGGCAGGGGCGGCGGGCGCGGAGGTTTCGCCGCGCCGAACCCGCGACCCTGGCGGCCGGGGGTCCCGCCGACCGGTGGGCCGCGGGCCGGACGGGCAGCGCCCCGAAGAAACCGATCCTCCCGAACCCTTGCGGTGCAACGCTTCTCGTCGGCACGGCGGGGGCCGGAGCGGTCGCCGGTGGAGGATTTCCCCCGGCCGCGGCGGGTGTGCTGGAATGGCCGCGACGAGGGGGAGTAGCCCGCACGTCACCGGTCGACACGCTGGCCCCCGGGCCCGGCCGGTGGGCCCGCAGCGCGGGTGGGCGAGACCTTCGGCACCGTTCACGCCCACGCACCGCCGGCGCACGCCGGGGTGCCCGTGGCGCGTGCGTGCCGGGCTCCCGCCGCGGCGCGCGGCGCCGGAGAGGAACCGCCCACCGTGGATGCCGCCGTCGTCCTGGCCAGCTTCCTGCCCGTGCTCCTGCTGGAGCTGCCGGACAAGACCTTCGTGGCGACCCTCGTCCTGGCCACCCGCTTCCGCCCGCTGACCGCGTGGGCGGGTGTCGCCCTGGCGTTCGCGGTGCAGACGGGCATCGCCGTGGTCGCGGGCCGGTTGCTGGCGCAGCTGCCGGACCGCCCGGTGGCGGCCGTGGCGGCGCTGCTGTTCGCCGTGGGCGCGGTGACCCTGTTCCGCGGCGCGGCGAAGGCGCGCGCCGCCGAGGAGGAGGCGCTGCACGAGTACGAGCGCAAGGTGCGCGGCGGGGCGCGCGGCGTGCGGGCGGTGCTGACGTGCTTCGGGGTGGTGTTCCTGGCCGAGTGGGGGGACCTGTCCCAGCTGTTCACCGCGGGTCTGGCGGCCCGCTACGAGGACCCGGTCTCGGTCTTCGCGGGGGCGTGGGCGGCGCTGCTGGTGGTGTCGGGGCTGGCGGCCGCGGCGGGCGCGACCCTGATGCGGCGGCTGAGCGTGGCGACGGTCAGCCGCGTGGGCGGCGTGGTGTGCAGCGTGCTGGCCGTGCTGACGGTCCTGGAGGTCGCGGGTGTGGACCTGCCGGTGTGAGGCGCCGGACCGGCAGGGCGCGGGGACAACCGGCCGATCGGGTGATTGACTGTCAGTCACGCGCTGATGACTGTGCTCACACGGTCCTCGGCGTGACGGACGATCGCGTCGCGGGCCCGCCGCGGCGCCCGAGGGCAGCGGGGGGTCGAGGGCCGGTGTTCCACGTGGTCCTCCCGCCCTCACCGCGCTCCGTCGGCGTCGCCCGCTGGCTCGTCACGGAGTGGTGCGCGCCCTGGGTGAAGGCCTCGCAGGTCTCCGAGGACACCGTCGACGCGCTGCTGCTGCTGGCCAGCGAGGTCGTCACCAACGCCGTCGTGCACGGCTCCGGGATGGTCCGGGTGGCGCTGGCCCGCCGGGGGTCCTCGCTGCGGCTGGAGGTCTCCGACGAGGGCGGCGGCATGCCGCTCATCGGCGCGCAGCGCGCGGACGCCGAGAGCGGGCGCGGCATGGCGATGGTGGAGCTGCTGTCCAGCCGCTGGGGCACCGAGCTGGACGAGGGCCCGCTGGGCAAGAAGGTGTGGTTCGAGCTCGCCACCACGTGAGGTTCAGCCCGCGGCGCGGACCACCTCGTCGGCACCGGCCCGCCGCGCCGCCACCGCCTGCGCGGCCGCGGCCGCCGCCACGAGCACCAGCGGCACCGCCCACGACCCGGTCGCCGCGTGCAGGGCGCCCACCAGCACCGGGCCCGCCGCCGCCAGCAGGTACCCGGCGGACTGCGCCATGCCGGACAGCGCCACCGCCCCCGCGGCGTCCGCGGCGCGCGAGGCGGTGGCCGCCAGGGCGAGCACCAGGGCCGCTCCCCCGCCCAGGCCGACGAGGCCGACGCCCAGCGGGACCAGCGCACGGGCCGCCCCGCCGGTGGCGGCCAGCAGCAGGGCGAGGCCGGCGAGCTCCACCAGCGCGGCGCCCACCATCGTGCGCCTCGTGCCCACCGGACCGCGGGTCAGGGCGGGCACGAGGAACCCCGCGGTGACGCCGGCCCCCTGCAGCAGGGTGAGCTGCCAGCCCGCGCTCACCGCGTCCAGCCCGGAACGCTCCTGCAGCAGCGTGGGCAGCCACGTCAGCAGGCAGTAGAAGACGAACGACTGGGCGCCCATGTGGGCGGTCACCGCCCACGCCAGCGGCGAGCGCCACGGCACCGGTGCCCGCCGCGCACCCGCCGGCGCGCCGGCCCGGCCGCGCAGCAGCGGCGCCCACAGCACCGCGGCGAGCAGCGCCGGCAGCGCCCACACGGCCAGGGCGGTGCGCCACCCGCCGGGCAGGTGCGCGCTCAGCGGCACGGCCGTGCCGGAGGCCGCGCCGCCGGCGAGCTGCATGGCGACGAGGTAGCCGCTGGTGACCAGGGCGAGGCGGGTGGGGAAGCCGGTGCGCACCACCCCCGGCAGCAGGACGTTGGCGACGGCGATGGCGACGCCGATCAGGGCCGTGCCGGCGAACAGCGGAGCTGCGCCGGGCACCCAGCGCAGCGCCGCCCCGGCCACGAGCACCACCAGGGCGGCCACGACGGTGGGCTGCACGCCGAGGCGGCCCGCCACGCGCGGCACGACCCCGGAGGCCAGGGCGAACGCGATCAGCGGCAGGGACGTCAGCAGGCCCGCGGCGGTGGCGCCCAGGCCGGTGTCGGTGGACACCTGCGCCAGCACGGGGCCCACCCCGGTCAGCGGCGAGCGCATGGAGCACGCCGTCAGCAGCACGGCGAGCAGGAGCAGCCCGCCGGCGCGCCGGGAGGGGGCGGCGGCCGCGCTCACGGCCGTGCGGGGTGACGGGACTCGGACCGCAGGTAGACCAGGCCCAGCACGGGCAGGACGAGGGGGATGAACAGGTAGCCGCGCCCGTAGCCGGACCAGACGGTGGAGTCGGGGAACGCCGCGGCGTCGACGAGGCTGAGGGTGCCGACGGCGAGCACGCCGAGCAGCTCGACGGTGCAGGCGGCCCACGCGGCGCGCCGCCACCCGGCGCCGGTGCGGGCCAGGCCGAGGGTGGCCAGGACGTACACGGCGCCGGCGAACGCCGAGAGCGAGTACGCCAGCGGTGCCTCGGCGAAGCGGGTGGCGATCTGCACGCTCGCGCGGGAGACGGCGGCCACGGCGAAGACGGCGTACAGGGCGACGAGGACGCGCCCCAGGCCGGTGACGCGCCGCGGCGGGGCGGCGGGGGCGCTCACCGCGTCACCTGGAACAGCAGGAACGCGCGGTAGGCGATGACGACGACGGCCAGGCAGGCGACCAGCAGCACGAGGACGCTGGCGCGGGAGCGGTCGGCGAGGGCCCAGAACGCGCCGGCGGGCAGCGCGAACGGCGCCACGACGAGGTAGGCGATCGACGTGGCGAGCTCGACGGGCCGCGGGCCGCTCACCAGCGTCGCGACGCCGTCGACGACGAGGACCAGCACCGCCAGCTCGACGACGGCCAGCCCGGCGAGGAGGGGCCGCCCGACGCGGCGGTCGCGGGCGGCGGTGAGGGCCGCCCATCCGCCCACGACCACGGCGAGGCCGCAGACGACGGCGACGAGGGTTCCGGACACGGTCGAGGACTCTACGAGGCCGCCGGCGGGGCCCGGTCGTCAGGACGAGCGCGCCGGCGCCCGTCCGGGGGACGCGGGGAAGGATGCTCGCGGCAACGGGGTTGCTCCGCAGGTACGACCGGCGGGGACCCCGCCGGCCCCGACGGAAGGACACCGACCCCGTGGACCTGTTCTCGCCCGTGACCCTCGGCGACCTGCAGCTGCCGAACCGGGTCGTCATGGCCCCGCTGACGCGGATGCGCGCGGAGGCCGACGGCACGCCGAACGAGCTGATCGCCGAGCACTACGCGCAGCGCGCGAGCACCGGCCTGATCGTGACCGAGGGCACGTTCCCGAGCGCCGAGTCGCGCGCGTACGCGGGCCAGCCGGGCATCGTCACGCCCGCGCACGTCGAGGGGTGGCGCCGCGTGGCGGACGCGGTGCACGCCCGCGGCGGGCGCCTGTTCATGCAGGTCATGCACGGCGGGCGCGTCTCGCACACCGCCATCACCGGGACCGACCGGATCGTGGCGCCCAGCGCGATCGCGATCCAGGGCGAGGCGCACCTGCCCGACGGCACCAAGGCGCCGTACCCGGTGCCGCACGCGCTGACCACCGCGGAGATCCGCTCCGTGGTCGAGGACGTGGTCTCGGCGTCGCGGCGCGCGGTGGAGGCCGGCCTGGACGGCGTGGAGGTCCACAGCGCCAACGGCTACCTGCTGCACGAGTTCCTGGCCCCGGGCTCGAACCGGCGCGACGACGAGTACGGCGGCTCGCCGGAGAACCGCGCCCGCCTGAGCATCGAGGTCGCCGCCGCGGTCGCCGAGGCCGTCGGCGCCGGCCGGGTGGGCATCCGCATCTCCCCCGCCCACAACATCCAGGACGCGTGGGAGCAGGACCCCGCGGACGTGGAGGCGACGTACCAGGCGCTCGTGGAGGGCCTGCGCCCGCTCGGCCTGGCGTACCTCAGCGTCCTGCACCCCGACCCCGCCGGGGACCTGGTGCAGGGCCTGCGCAAGCGGTTCGAGGGCCACCTGATGGCGAACAGCGGTTTCGGCGTGGTGACCACCCGCCAGGACGCCGTGGACCTGATCGCCGACGGCGTCGCCGACTCGGTCGCGGTGGGGCGCATGGTCATCGCGAACCCGGACCTGGTGGAGCGCTGGGCCGGCGGGCACCCGGAGAACGAGCCGAACCCGGCGACGTTCTACGCCCCCGGCGCCACGGGGTACACCGACTACCCGTTCCTGGACGGGCGCACCACCGCCTGACGCGCACGGCCCGGCCGGGGACGCGTCCCCGGCCGGGTCAGGCGCCGGACCACAACCGCACGGCGAGCGCGAAACCCGCCACGGCGATGGCGACGCGCAGCACGCGCGGGTCCAGGTGCCGCACCACGACGGGACCGATCCGGCCGCCCAGCAGGCAGCCGGTCCCCAGGGCCAGCGCCGCCGCCCACGCCACGTCGGCGAACAGCGCGAAGCCCACCGCGGCGACCACGTTCGCGCCGCCCACCAGCACGTTCTTCAGGGCGTTGTTGCGCGCCAGGGTCTGCGCGTACAGCACCTCCACGAGCGCCAGCAGCACCACCCCGGCCGCCGCGCCGAAGTAGCCGCCGTAGACGCCGACGGCGAAGAGCGCCAGCAGCGCGAGCGGGTTGCGCGCCGAGAGCCGCCCGGGCCGCAACCGCTGCACGCGCGGCTGCAGCAGCAGCAGGGTGGATGCGAGCGCCACGAGGAACGGCACGACCTGCTCGAAGGAGCCCTCCGGCAGCCCCAGCAGCAGCAGGCACCCGGTGGCGCCTCCGGCGGCGGCCACCGGCAGGAGCCGGGCGATCCGCCGCCCCTGCCCGCGCAGCTCCGGACGGGCCCCGACGGTGGCCCCCACGGTGGTGCCGAACAGCGCCACCGTGTTGGTGACGTTCGCGGTGAGCGGCGGCATCCCCGTCAGCAGCAGCGCCGGGTAGGACACCAGCGACGCCAGGCCCGCGGTGGAACCCACCAGACCCGCCCCCACCCCGGCGGCGAGCAGCAGCAGGACCTCCGCGGGTGGCACCGCGCGATCCAAGCAGAGGGCGTGCGGCCCCCGCCCCCGCCCCCTGCACCGGGCGGGCGGGGCCTCGCCGTGCCAAGCTCGAGGGGTGGGCGGAGACGCGGGAGTGGTGGCGGTGCACCTGCTCGGTGTGCCCCTGCGGCTGCGGGAGGCGTTCAACGACCACACCCAGGAGCTGCTGCGGGAGCTGGCGCTGGTGCAGATCGGCGCCGACCACGAGCACGTCGGGGCCCTGCCGCAGCGGCTGCTGCGGCTGGCCGAGGACGTGGAGAGCACGTACGCCTCCTTCCAGGAGCGGCCGGTGGCCGCCCTGGAGGCCGCCTCGGCGGCTGGGCGGGAGTTCGCGGACGTCACCTACGAGGTGCCCGCGCGGGCCGGCGCCTTCACCCGGCACCTGCTGGACGTGCTGGAGCAGGCCGACGACTTCTGCCGGGAGCAGCAGCTGCTGACCCTGCCGGCCCCGCCGGCGCTGGTGGCCTACCGCCGGTGGCTCCTCGGGGAGTTCACCCGCCAGCTGGCAGGGGCGGAGCCCCGGCCGTGGGCGGGCACCGGGGCGACGGGGGTGGCTGCACCGTGACGCGGGACGTGACGCCGGGGGGCGAGCAGGCCGGGGAGGACCGCGAGACCCGGCGGGCGCGCGAGCGCGCGCCGGGGGTGACCAGGTCGGTGGAGCCGCTGCTGCTGGACCCGCTGGCCAGCACCGTGGCCGCGGCGCGCCGCCACGTGCGCCTCGCCCTGCAGGAGCTGGACGCCGACGAGCTGGAGGAGTCCGCCGAGCTGGGCGTCTCGGAGCTGGTGACCAACGCCCTGCTGCACGCGCGCACCCCCTTCAGCGTCGGCGTGTGCGTGATGCCCTCCGGCAGGGTGCGCATCGGCGTCACGGACACCTCCGGGAGGGCGTTGCGGCTGCGGCGCCCGGGCACGGCGGCCACCACCGGGCGCGGCCTGCGCCTGCTGGAGTCGGTGTCGACGGCGTGGGGCGTGGAAGCGCTGCCCGAGGAGCGCGGCGGCGGCAAGACGGTGTGGTTCGAGCCGGCGGAGTCGATGACCGACGCCGGTTTCGCCGCCGACAGCTGGAGCGCCGAGGTGGAGGGCCTGCTCGAGGCGTGAGGCGCGCCGCCGGGCCGCTGCGGGGGCGTCCGGTTGCCGACCCCGCCGGAGCCTGCTGCCATTCACGGGGGCCCGGTCCCGGGCCCGGTGACGTGGAAGGCGGTGAGGACAGCGGAGACCGTGACGGACCGGTCGCCGGTCGGCCCCCGGGAGGCGACGCTCCCCGCCGTGAGGGTCGTGCCGCAGGTCGACCCCCCGGCCGTGGAGGCCCGCGGCGACGCGCCCACCCGGGGCACCCGGACCACCCGGGCCACCCCGCCCGCCCCGACCACCCGGCCCGCCCGGTCGGCGGTCCCGGCGGGTCCCCCCGAGCGCGCCGAGCTCGCCGAGGTGTCCGGCCACGCGGCGGTGCAGGCCGAGACCGCCGAGCTGTTCAGCGCCCTGGCCGCCGAGGAGGACCCCGCCGAGCGCGCCCGGCTGCAGCAGCGGATCACCACCCTCAACCTGCCCGTGGCGGCGAGCATCGCCCGCCGCTACCGCGGTCGCGGGGAGGACCCCGAGGACCTGCACCAGGTGGCCGCCCTGGGCCTGCTGAAGGCCGTCGAGGCCTACGACCCCGCGCTGGGCCGTGAGTTCATCGTGTTCGCGGTGCCCACCATCTCCGGGGAGGTCAAGCGCCACTTCCGCGACAAGGGCTGGAGCATCCGCCCGCCGCGGCGGCTGCAGGAGCTGCGGCCCCGCCTGGGCGCCGCCCGCTCCGAGCTGGAGCAGGACCTGGGCCGCTCGCCCACCGTCTCGGAGGTCGCCGCCCACCTGGGCGTGGACGTCGACGAGGTGAGCGAGTGCCTGGCGGCCACCGACCAGTACCGCCTGCACTCCCTGGACCAGCACGTCGACGACAGCCAGGGCTCGGGCACGAGCGTCCTGGACACCCTGGGCGACCTGGACGCCGCGCTGGAGTCGACCGTGGACCACCTGACGCTGGCGCCCCTGCTGGCCCGCCTGCCCGAGCGCGACCGGCGGATGCTGACGCTGCGCTTCGAGCACGGCTGGACCCAGGCCCGCATCGCCGAGGACATCGGCGTGAGCCAGATGCAGGTCTCGCGGCTCCTGCAGGACGTGCTGCGGCGCCTGCGCGCCGCCATGGACCCCGCCGCCTGACGGGGCCGCCACCCGGACGGGGGCCGGGCCGGTGTCAGGGTGCCGGCGGCTCGCCGGGCACGTGCGGGGGGACCCGCCGCGGGCCGGCCTCGGCGGGGCGCGGGCGGTCCTGGGGGTGCAGGCGGACGGCGACCACGGCGACGTCGTCCTCCGGCCGCGGCGGCAGCATCCGCTGCAGCAGCCCGTCGACGAGGGCGTCCAGCCCGGTGTCCTCGGCGGCCAGCTCCGTCAGCGTCGCGCGCAGGCGCGCCAGGCCCTCCTGCAGGGGCTGGTCGCGGCGCTCGACCAGGCCGTCGGTGTACAGCACCACGGTGGAGCCGCGCTCCAGGACGGTCTCGGACTCGCTGCGCTCGATCTCCGGGAGCACGCCCAGCATGAGGTCGGCGTCGCGACCCTCCAGCGCGACCACCTCCCCCCGGGGGGTGATCACCATGGCGGGCGGGTGCCCGGCGTTGGACCAGCGCAGCCGGGTCGTGCCGCGGGCGATCTCCTCGGGCGTCTGCTCCAGGCGGGCGACGATCGCGGTGGCGGTGGTGGAGATCTGCAGGTTGGCCACCGCCCGGTCGGCCTTGGCGAGCACCTGGACCGGGGAGTCGTCGCCCAGCCCGCCGATCGTGCGCACCATCGTGCGGACCTGGCTCATGGCGGCCGCGGCCTGGGTGTCGTGGCCGATGACGTCGCCGATGACGAGCACCGTGGCCCCGGACGGCTGCATGAACGCGTCGTACCAGTCCCCGCCCACCTGCGCGGCCTCGGCGGCCGGGGAGTAGCGCACCACGACCTGCCCGTGGTCGGGTTCGGGCGGCTCGCTCAGCAGGGACCGCTGCAGCGCCTCGGCCAGGTCGCGCTGCTGGCGGTACAGGCGCGAGGAGTCCAGCGCCAGGCCGGCGCGGGCGGCGACCTCGGTGGCGGTGGCCAGCTCCTCGGTGGTCAGGGGGGGCCGGTCGGGTCCGGTGAAGACGGTCATGAGGCCGACGGTGCGCCCCCGCCCCCGCAGCGGGAGGACCGCGCCGGCGGTGGGCGCGAGCTGCGCCAGGACGCCGCGCACGCGCCCGCCGGGGTCCAGCACGCCGGTGACGGCGCGGGTGGCGTCGTTGACGACGACCGGGTGGGTGCGGCGCAGGGCCTGCCACAGGAACGCGGTGTCGGTGAGCTCGTCGAGGCGGTGCTCGGCGTACTCGCGCACCAGCGGGCGGGCCGCCTCGTCGCGGTGCCACCAGCCCGCGTCGCGCAGGCCGCGCCGCAGCTCGGCCGGGGCGGGGGCGGCGGGGCCGGCCCCGGCCGCCCTGCCGGCCGGGGCGTCGTCGTCGACGAGGGTGATGACGCACCAGTCCCCCAGCGCGGGCACCACCAGCTGCGCCAGGCGGTCCACGGCCCGCTCGGCCTCCAGGGAGCGGGTCAGCTCCTCGGTGACCGCGGCGAGCAGCTGCGCGCGGGCCGCGGCCCGCTCGGCGGCGTGCTGGGCCCGCTTGCGGGCGCTGATGTCCATGAAGTAGAGCGCCAGCCCGTCCTCGTCCGGGACGGCGCGCACCTCGAACCACACGTCCAGCGGCTCGGGGTAGTGGGCGTCGAAGACCTCCGGCTGCCCGCTGGCCACGGCGCGGCGGTAGTGCTGCTCGAAGGCGGTGCCGACGGTGCCGGGGAACGCCTCCCACAGCGTGCGCCCCAGCAACCGCTCGCGCGGGGTGCCGACGATCCGCTCCGCCTCGGCGTTGGCGTAGACCAGCCGCCACCGGGTGTCGAGGACCGCGTAGCCCACCGCCATGGACTCCAGCGCCGCGGCGACGCGCTCGGTGACCTGCCGCTGGGCGGTGACGTCGTGCACCGCCCCCACCAGCCACGGGGACGCGCCGGCCGCACCGGGCAGGGTGCGCCCGCGCCCCTCCAGCCAGCGGGTGGCGCCGCCGGGCAGCAGCACCCGGAACGCGGAGGTGAACACGCCCGTCTCCACGGCCGCCGCCACGTCGGCGCGCACCCGCGCCTGGTCCTCGGGGTGGATGCGGGTCATCGCCGCGTCGACGTCCTCGCCGAAGTCCTCGCGCCGCACCCCGAACAGGGCGTGCATCTGCTCGTCCCACACCAGGTGCCCGCTGTCGACGTCCAGGTCGAAGGTGCCGATGCCCGCGGCCTGCACGGAGACCTCCAGCAGCGCCTTGCTGGTCCGGTAGTCGCTGCTGAGCGCGGCCAGCTGCAGCTCGGCCGCCGCGGCGGCCGCCACCTGCCGCAGCACCGCCACGTCGTCCTCGTCCCAGGGACGCGGCTGGGCGCCCAGCACGCACACGGCCCCCACCGCTCGCCCGTCCTCGAGGGTGAGCGGGGCGGCCGCGCAGGAGCCCACGGCCCCCGAGGCCACCGGCGGCAGGTCCCGCAGCCGTTCGTCGGCGCGGGCGTCGGCGACGGCCATCGGCGCGCCCGAGGCGGCGGTGCGGGCGCACAGCCACTGCACCAGCGCTTCCTCGGCGTCGGGAGCGGGCGGGGTCGGGGCGGCGCCGGGCGCGTCGTCCAGCAGGCGGACCCGCCCGGAGGTGGCGCCCAGCAGCCGGGCGGCCAGCTCCGCCAGCCGCTCCAGCCCCTCACCCGCGGCGAGCGGGCCGGGTCGCGTCGGGTCCTCGCGCACGCACGTCCTCCTGACGCCAGACGATCCCCTGGCGCCACGCCAGCTGCACCGGTACGCCCCCCATCCTGACCGATGGCCGCGCCGCACCGCCGCGGCGGTCCCCCGGTCGCGTCGGTGCGGTCCGGCCGGCGCCGGGGCGGTGGGCCGGGGCGGTCAGTCGTCGGTGCTGCGCCGCAGCCGCTTGACGTCGCCGCGACGGCGCTTGCCGTCCAGGCGGCGGCGCTGGGAGCCGCGGGTGGGCCGGGTGGCCCGCCGCGACGGCGGCGCCGGGGCGATCGCGTCGCGCAGCAGGTCGCGCAGACGCTCCAGCGCCGCCTCCCGGTTGCGCAGCTGGGAACGGTGCTCGCTGGCCACGACGGTCAGCACGCCGCCGGCGAGGCGTGAGGACAACCGGCTCAGGGCGCGCTCGCGCAGGTGGGCGGGGAGGGCGGCCGAGCGGGCCAGGTCGAAGGACAGCTCCACCCGCGAGTCGGTGGTGTTCACGCCCTGCCCGCCGGGTCCGCCGGCGCGGGAGAACCGCTCGGTCAGCTCGGCCGCCGGCACGGTCACCGCTGGGCTCACCCGGACGTCCTGCACGAGCCCCTCAACGACGGCGCGGCCCGCCGGCTTCCCGCGCGCCGCGGCCCGGCCACCTCACCCGACCACCGCGTACGTGGACTGGACGAAACCCGCACCGAGCACCGTGGTGGTGCGGTGCTCCAGGGCGACGTCGCGCGGCAGGTGGCCGAACAGGGGCAGCCCCTCGCCCAGCAGGACGGGAGCGGTGGTGATCGTGAGCTCGTGGACGAGCCCGGCGGCCAGCATCGAGGTGACCGTGCGGCCGCCGTCGACGTACACCCGGCGGGCACCGGAAGCGGCGAGGGCGGCCACGAGGGCGTCGAGGTCCGGCACGACCCGCACGCGCGGGTCCGCCTCGGCCTCCAGCCGGCTGCTGAGGACGAGGACCTGCCTGCCCCCGTAGGGCCACTCGTCGAAGCTGAGGGTCTTCTCGTAGGTGCCGCGGCCCACGACCAGGTGGTCGACGCCGGCGATGAACTCGTCGTAGCCGGTCTCGCCGATGTCCTCACCGCGCTCGGTGAGCCAGCGCAGGTCGCCGTCGGGGCGGGCGATGAACCCGTCCAGGCTGGTGGCGATGAACACGGCGCCGGTGAAGGGCGCGGGGGTCGGGGGGTTCACGGTGGTCCTCCTGGTGCTCGGCGGGTCCGGGGGCGGTGGGGGTCGAGGGCGGCGTCGACGGCGGCGCGCAGCTCCTCGCGCAGCGGGGCGGTGCCGGCCAGCGCCCACAGGACGAGCGCGCCGTGGGAGGCGACGTGGACGGTGCGGGCCAGGGCGTCCGTGGGGGTGGACGCGCGCAGCTCACGGGCCCGCACGGCCTCGGCGAGGAGCCGGGCGATCCCCTCCCTGGTGCGGTGGGCGTGGGTGGCGGCGTGGGCGCGGAACTCCTCGTCGGTGAGGTCGAGCTGGAGGAAGCCGAGGTCGTGGGCGACCTCGTCGCGGTCCTCGGCGTCGGCGACCTCCGCCGCCAGCGCGGCGTGCAGGGCCGCCAGCGGTGACGCGGTGCTGGCGCGCGCGGCGGCGAACCCGTCCGCGACGCCGGCGGCGGCACGGGCCGCGAACGCGAGCAGGAGACCGCGCTTGGAGCCGAACCGGTGCACGAGCGCGGGGGCGGACACGCCGGCCTCGCGGGCGACGGCGGCCAGGGTGGTGCCCGCCGGGCCGTGGCGGCGGAGGACCCCGGCGGTGGCGGCCAGGACCTCCTCGTCGCTGACGGTGCGCGGGCGGACCACGGCCCCTCCCCGGAGGTTAGTTAACGGCTGTGCAGTAACGTAGCGCAGGACCGGGCGCCGCGGCAGGTCCCCGGGTGGCGGCGACCCGAACCCGGGCAGAGCACCGTCGAGGCGCGGTCAGCAGCCGGGTCGGGACGCGGTGACGGCGTGGACCACGGCGGTCTCGGGGTGGGTGTCAGCGCTGTCGCGCGGGCCGATCTCGAACAGGCCCACCATCAGCTGCAGCGGGTAGTCCAGGACCTGCGCGGACGTGAAGACGACCACCTCGCAGCAGGCGATGACCACGCCGCCGCCGTCCCAGCGCGCGGACCAGGTGTGCGCTCGCCCGGCACCCACCGGGACGACGACCTCGGTCATCTCGGTGCTCAGACGGGGGTCGTGGTGGGCCTTGATCCCCACCCGGGCCGTGGTGGTGATCGCGCTCACGGCTTCGGCGTCGATCTCGAACAGGCACACCTCGCCGCTGTCGAGCTCGTCGGCGTGCTCCGTCCCGGCCAGCCGCACCGCGAGCATGCAGCCACGATCGCGGCCGGCGGTGACGGTGACGTCGACCTGCCCCGCCCTGGGCGCCCACAGCAGCCGCTGCGGGACCGCGGTGCGCACCGGTCGCCGTCGATGCGCAACCGCGCACCGCTTCGTGGACCACCGGTTTCGACGGCTTCGGTGCGGCGCGGGGCGTCACGGACCTCGCGGGTGAGAGCCGTGGCGGTGCCGGCGGGGGTGCCTCAGCGGTCGAGCTGCTGCACGACTCCACCGCTGCGGACGGGGCGGACCTCCACGCCACCGCCCTCGACGAGCACGTCCGTGAAGTCGGCGCTCCGGCTGCGCGTGCTCGGTGGGTAGCCTCTCGACGTGGGCCGAGCGGTGGATCTGCTGTCGTCTCGATGGGGCCGCGTCGTCGGCCCGGGTGCTGGTGCGGTGGAGAACCTCGGCAGCGTCGGGCTGGGCTTGGCCGGTGCGGTCCTGGCGCCGCGGTCGGTGAGGTCCCCCGTCAGGCGCTCCGCGGCCGTGGACACCGTCGTGCGGGTGCTGGCGGCAGACCTGTGGGGCGGGGCGTGGTGCAACAACACCCCCGCCGCGGTGCGCTGGTACCACCGGCCGGAACACGGGGCGCGACAGCGCCTCGCCTTCTGCGCCGCCCACCTGCACCCCTTCGTCCTCGCTCTGCTCGACGGCTCGCACGGGGGTCGCTCGACGCACTGGCGACGTGCCGGCGCGGAGTACGCCTACCTGGTGCTGGCCGCTGTCGCGGTCGAGGGGACCCCGGCCGCCGTGCGCCCGGTGGTGGGCGTCGTGGCCACGGCGGGCGGGGTGGTGCTCGACCGGGCGCTGGGTGCGTCCCCGAGCGCACCGTGGTTCGCGCCCGCGTACTTCACCAAGCTGATCGCCGGTCACGCCGCGGGTGGGGCATGGCCCGTGACCGCGGACCGGAACGGGCGGGTCCGGGCGGTCCGGCGACTCGACCGCACCCGCTCGGTGCGGCGCGCCGGCCGACGGCCTCCAGGCGCGTAGGCAGCCCGGGGATCGACACGACCGCGCGGTGTTCGCACCGGCCGTGCAACCCGGTCCGGTGGCGGGACGGCCTCGCGGGGGACACCACCACGGGTGTCACGGAGCGTTCAGCGGGCCCCCGCCGGGAGCGGGATCCCACGCGGGTTCGAGCACCAGGGCCGTGAGGCGGCGCGTCGCGGCGGCGATCTCCTCCCGATCGACAGCGGCACCCGCGTTGGCCCCCACGAGGCGGTCGAACAGGATCCCGTCGAGGCAGGCCACCAGCCACTGCGCCTGCCCCGACGGGTCGCTCGCGCCCAGGCCGGCCAGCACGTCCGCCACCCGGCCCCTGATGGCGGTCCCGCTGCGGTGCAGGGCCTCAGCCAGCTCGGGCCGGCGCAGCGTCTCCAGCGACAGCTCGTACCGCGCGATGTGGCGCTCGCGGTCGGTGCTGAGCCAGCGGAGCAGGACGTCTGCGAGCACCTTCCCGAGGGTTTCCGCGTCCGCGGCGGCCAGCAGCGGCGCCACGAGGTCCAGTTGCGCGTGGTCCTGCGCTGCGAGGTCGTCGACGCAGGCGCGCAGCAGCGCGGTGCGGCTGCGGAAGTAGTAGGAGGTGGAACCGGCGGGCAGCGCTGCCCTGGTGTCGACCGCCCGGTGGGTCAGGGCGCGCGCCCCTCCGCTCGCCAGGACCTGCAGTGCCGTGCGAGCGATGAGCTCCCTGCGGTCCTGCTTCACGGGGGAACTGTACAAGCGCAGTGCTTGTCGCCCTCCCTCTACACCTGTAGAGTCGAGTCGTGGGGAAGACACCCGAGCGGTCCGCGGTCGTGGTCGGAGGCGGGATCGGTGGCCTGGCGACGGGGCTGGCGCTGCGACGCGCCGGCTGGAACGTGCACGTCCGGGAGAGGACTGCGGACGGCGCCGCCACCGCGGGCGCCGGCCTGGTGCTGTGGCCCAACGCCGTCCACTGCCTGCAGGTGCTGGGTGTCGCCGAGGCGGTCCGCGAGCGCGCGAGCGTCCTGCACCACTCGGCCCTGCGGCGGCCGACGGGACGGTCGCTCTCTCGCGTCGACGCGCACGAACTGGCGCGTCGCTGCGGGCAACCGCTGCTCGGCATCGCCCGGGCGGACCTCGGCGAGGTGCTGACCAGCGCGCTCGGCCGCGACGCGCTCCACCTCGGGCACGAGGTCACGAACCCGGCGAGCGTGGAGGCGGACCTGGTGGTCGGTGCCGACGGGATCGCCTCCCTCGTGCGCCGCTCGCTGTGGCCCGACGGGGCGCGTCCGGTCCACCGCGGGTACACCGCCTGGCGCGCGCTCGTCCCGGGCGCCGACCGGCTCCGGGGGACCGGCGCGGCGGACGGTGCCAGCGAGACCTGGGGCAGGGGCGAACGGTTCGGCATCGTCCCCGTCGGCGGAGCGGGCACCTACGTCTACGCGACCGCGAACGCGCCGCGGGGTGCTCGAGCCGGTGATGAACTGGCGGAACTGCGACGGCGCTTCGGCCGCTGGCACGAACCCGTCCCGGCGCTGCTGGCAGCGATCGAGCCGGGAACCGTCCTGCGCCACGACGTGCACGACCTGCCCCCCGGGGCAACGGCTCTGCACCGCGGCCGCACCGCGCTCGTCGGTGACGCGGGCCACGCCATGGAGCCCAACCTGGGCCAGGGCGCCTGCCTGGCGCTGGAGGACGCCGTGGTCCTCGCCCACGCCCTCGAGACCGAGGGCTCCGTGCCGTCCGCCCTCTCCCGCTACGACCGCGAGCGCGCCCGGCGGGTCGCCGCTCTGGCTCGCCGCTCCCGCCACCTCGGGCACCTCGCGCGAGGTGCCCACCCGGCGCTCACCTCCGCCCGCGACGCAGCGGTGCTGGTGACACCGGCTCGCCTGGCCCTGCGCGCTGCCGGCCGGGTCGCCGACTGGCGCCCTCCCACCTCCCCGCCCGCCCACGTCCGTCAGGAGTCCCGGTGACAGGTCCTCGCCCCCGTGTCGAACCCTCGCGGTCGACCGCCACCACCGTCGCGGGGTGGTCGCTCGTCCTCACGGGGTCGGTGCACGCGATCTCGTTCGTCGTCGGCGCGGTGGTGGAGCCGCCGCCGGGTGAGCACCTGGTGCGCGCGTCGATGCGGGGGACGACGGTGAGCCCGGCCGGCCTCGACCGCAGCTTCTGGCAGCTCTTCAACGGTTTCAGCCTGGCGATGGCGCTCCTGCTGATCGGTTTCGGCGCCGTGAACCTGCTCGTCGTGCGTCGGGCCCCGGAACTGCTGCACCGGACGCGCGCCCTGCTCTGGCTCGACGCCTCCGTCGTACTGCCCCTGCTGGTGATCTCACTGCTGCTGTTCCCCCCGCCCCCCGTCCTGCTGCTGAGCCTGACGGCAGCGGCCATCGGCACGGCGCTGCGCCGACCGAACAGCCAGCGGGCGGCGGCGTCACCGACCGCGGCGTGAGGCGCAGACCGCACTGGCCGGACCGGTCGCGGTCGAGCCCGGGGCGCGTCGGGAGCGGTCGCGTGATGCGATCACCTCGGTCACCGTGCGGTTCGCGGGGGCCGCTGCGCACCGGGCCGCAGCTGTTCCCGGATCGTGCAGCAGACCCCCCGCCCGTCAGCCGCCCGACCGGGCGGTACGGCTACCCGGGCGCCCCGTCGCGCTCCGCCCCGGCGAGCTGCTGCCGCTGCCGCTCGTACACGCCGGGCAGCCAGTCCACGGCTGATCACCGCGGTGCTCAGCACGGTGCTGCTCAGTGCGTGCTCCCCGGCCCCCAGCGACGCACCGGAGCGGTTCCCGCCGCCCGAAGGCGTCGCGCGCAGACGTCCTCAGCTACGAGGGCCTCCGCACCGGTCAGGTCGTCGGCCGCGTGCCGCGAGGCCGCCTCGCGCTCAGCCGGATCAACGCGGTCGTCCTGGCCGAGCAGCAGCAGGCGACGCCCCGCACGCTCGTGGAGGAGCTCCGGCAGTTCCCCCGCCCGACCGGGTCGACGGCGAGTCGCACAGGCGGAGCGTGCGTGGTCGGCACCCCGATCCACCGACGAAGACGTCCGGCGCCCGCTGCAGCGACCCCGCGCGATCGCAACCGACGTCGACTGGGCGCACGGGCGGGGCCCGGAGGCGAGAGGGCTCGGCGAAGCTGTCCTCCTGGCGATCGCAGGACGGCCGGACGCCGCGCACGAACTCCCGGGCGAGGGATCCGAGCTGTTGCAACGGCGCCTCGGCTGACGACGGCTCCGCCCGAGCACCACCGGTGCACCCGGGGTGCGAGCGCAGGGACGGCGAGGCGTCGGCGCACGCCACCACGTCAAGGAGCGTGCACCGGACACGTCGTACTCGACCACCGACGCCGATCGGATCGCGCCGCTCCGCTCGTCGTTCGGACCGCTACCGCGGAAGGCCTCCACGGCTGCTCGCGACGTCCAGCGCTCGAAGACGTTGGTCCGGCCGGCGTCCAGGAGGTCCGCCGCGATGCTGAAGTCCAAGCAGCCGGCGGCGCACCGAGCCCGGTGCACCACGTCGGAGCAACCAGCCAGGTACGCCTCGCGCACCCCGGGGTCGACGACGTGCCCGGCGACGATGACCATGTCGAACTCCTCGGGGGTGCTGGGTGCGGCGTCGACGGGGGGACTGCACGAGTCGCCGACACTCACCGGTCCCCGCCTCCAGCGCGCGGAGGCGGTACGGCCGCGCCCCTCGCCGGCATCCGCTCACGGCGTTGGCCGGGACGTCGCCGACCGCCCGGATCCGTCGAGTCGAGGATGTCGCGCGGAGGGCGACGTGACCCCGACCTCAGGTGCGACCGCACAGCAGCAGCCGCCGTTCGGCGTGCGGTCCCAGCCGGTCCAGGACCTCCTGCACCGTTGCGGGGCGTGCGCCGCCCGGCTCGACGGTCTCCACCAGGTGGGTGAGGTCGTCGGTCGGTGACCCGTGGAAGGCCAGCACGTCACCGTCCACCTCGAGCGTCGAGGGCAGCGCCTCCAGCCACGCCCGGTGCTCCGGCGACATCGCCTCGTGCGCCAGCCGGTCAGATCGGCTCGTGCGGTCCACCGGGGTGCGCAGGAGCTGCCGCTCGTGATCGCCGCACACGGTGGGCAGGTCGAGCTCCACCAGCAGATCGGCCGTCTCCCGCGGGCGAGGACCACCGGAGATCAGGTCACCGAGGTCGACCGTCACATCGACGGCCTGCGCCGCGATGTCGGCCAGCTCGGCCTCCGAGCGAGCAGGTTGCCGTGCACGTCGGAGATCACTGCAAGACGCATCCGGCGAACCCACCCACCTGCACGGCCTGGCCCGCAGGCCTTCGGAACGGGCGCGGGCCGCTTCGACCGCAGGCACGTGCACAGCGCTCCGGCGCAGCAACGCCCCCACCGGCTCCCGCAGCGTCTCGTCCAGCACCTGCTCGAGCAGGTCCCGGTGCGGCGCGGTGTTCCTCGGGGCCTCGGGACCCGGGCCGACGTGGGGCCGGGTGGTCTCCAGCACGACACCCGGTCCCGTTGAAGTTCCCCGCAGGCACCGGGTACCCGTGAGGCACCAGCCGACGAGCGAGCCGCTCGGCTGCTCGTCCAGCTCGCCCCGCGCCGCCCCCCCTCGATCCAGGGATCAGTCCGTGACCGTGCGCTCGTTCAGCCCCGACGTGCTCGTGGAGGTCGAGGCCACCGCCGTCCTGGGCTGAACGACCCCGGCAGGACCTTCGCGGCCGGCGCCGGCCACGCACCTCGAAACCGTTCGGCGGGGAGCCGCCGGCGCGGGCCGCAGTTCACGCGCACGGCGCTGGCCGCACGCGGCCACGGGCGGGCGGCGACGCCCCGACTCGCCGAACCGAGGACGGCCGCCCGGGACGACCGCCTCAGGCGGCACCGGTGGATGGGACAGGAGCCGCGCGTTCGGAGCCCCGTTCTGTCAGAGTGCACTCTGTGTGACAGACCGAGCCGCGACGGTGACGGGCAGGAGCAGCGCGTGAGAGCCCAGCTGGATGACCTGCGTCTCTTCGCCGCTCTGCCCACCGCGCACCTGGTGCTCGATGCGGACCTGGTGATCCGGCAGGTCAACCCGGCCTACCTGCGCCTGGTGGGCCTGCGTGCCGTCGATCTGATCGGCCGGCGGGCCTTCGACGCCCTCCCCCCGGGCCAGCAGGCCCTGGACGAGGACGGCGTCCCGCACCTGCTGCGCTCCTTCGAGCAGGTCCTCGCCACGCGGGAGCCCCACACCCTGCCCGCGCAGCGCTACCGCGTCCTCGACCTGCACACCGGTCGGACGGTCGAACGGTGGTGCTCTACGACCACCGTGCCCGTCCTCGACGACGCCGGCGAGGTCGAGCTGCTCCTGCAGCAGGTGGAGGAGGTCACCGACTGCGCCCACGACCGTCAGGCCCGTCCGCCCCACCACCGGAGCGAGCAGCAGTGGCAGGCTCGGGCGCTGTCCGCTGAGACGGAGCTGTCCACCCGCGCCCACGAGGCCCGGGCCGCCCGGGAGAGCGAACGCACCCGGGCTCGTGAGCTGGCAGCGCTGGCCACGGCCACCGTGCGCGTCGCCTCCGCCGAGGACGTCACCGAGCTGGTCGAGGTGCTCCTCGAGCACGGCCTGGCGGCCCTGGGTGCGCACGGTGGAGCCGTTGCCGTGCGTGAGGCGGACGTGGTGCGCCTGGCCATCAGCGCCTCCCTGGGGCAGCAGGCCCGAGTGCGGTGGGATCAGCTGCCCCCGGACAGCCGCGTGCCGGCCGTGGTCAGCGCGATCAGCGGCCGGCGCATCCTGCTGCCGAACCCGGCAGCGAGCCTGGCCTACGACCACGAGCACGGCCCAGCCCCCAGCATGGCCGAGGTGATGTCCACCACCGGCTGCCCGGCCTGGGCCGTGCTGCCCCTGGCTCGCGGGGGCGCGACGCTGGGCTCGCTCGTGGTGGCCTGGAGCCAGGCGCAGACCTTCACCCCGGCCGCGCTGGAGGTCCTGGACGCCTTCGCCGCGCAGTGCGCGCAGGCCCTGGCCCGCATCCAGGTCCGTCAGGAGCAGCAGGACGAAGCGGCGGAGACGTCGAAGCTGGCGGAGACGCTGCAACGCAGCCTGCTCAGCGAGCCGGCCCGCCCCGGCGGCCTGCAGATCGTCACCCGGTACCGCCCCGCGGCGCGGCGCGCCCAGGTGGGAGGCGACTGGTACGACAGCTTCGTCACCTCCACCGGGACCACCACCCTGGTCGTCGGCGACGTGGTCGGTCACGACCGCGAAGCGGCCGCGGCCATGGGACAGGTGCGCAACCTGCTGCGCGGGGTGGCCTACACCCTGCCCGCCCCGCCCGCGCAGGTGCTGACCCTGCTGGACCGCGCGCTGCGCGGCCTGGACGTGGGAGCCCTGGCCACCGCCGTCCTGGTCACCATCGAACGAGTCAGCACCGAGCAGGTCAGTGCCCAGCGGTTCAGTGTCGAGCAGCACCGCGCCCAGCAGGCGGCCGGAACGCACCTGCTGCGCTGGTCCAACGCCGGGCACCCACCGCCGTTGCTGATCCACCCCGAGGGGGTCACCGAGGTGCTGAGCACCGAAGCCGAGCTGCTGCTCGGCTTCGAGCCGGACGCCCACCGCCGGGACCACGAGGTCCTCGTACGACCCGGATCGACGCTGCTGCTGTACACCGACGGCCTGATCGAACGACGCCACGCCAGCATCGACGACGGGCTGGGCTGGCTGGTACGCACCGCAGCCACCCTCGCCGCCGCCACCCCTGCGGATCTCTGCGACGAACTGCTGGACCTCGTCGTCGACGACGCTGAAGACGACATCGTCCTGCTCGCGCTGCGCACCTGAACCCCTGAGGGCGGAGGATCGACGCGGTGCGGGCCCGCGGTGCGAACGCTGCTCCTCCGCGCGCCGACCCAGGCGGATCCGGACGTGATCGCCGCTCGGCTGAACGGTCGGCCTGGACAGGCGCCGGCCTTCGGGACACCATCGGAGGCGCCGGCCGAGGTGTCGCACCGACCGCCTGAGCCGGCGGCGCTGACCAGGACGTCGTGACGCCCGAGGACGTCGATGGCCGAGCGGACGACGCGCCCTCCGAGCACCCGCACGACGCCGGGGACCGGGCAGCCACCGGGTCGTCATCGAGAGGAGCGCTCGTCGTGCCCCACAACACGGAAGTGGCGGACCGCGTCCGCGCCGCGCTGACCGGTCGCGAGGTCCGCGAGGTCAAGATGTTCGGCGGACTGGCCTTCATGGTGGACGAGCGGATGCTCGTCTGCGTCTCAGCCGGTGGATCCGACCTGCTCGTCCGGGTCGCACCCGACAGCGACGCCCAGCACCTGCAGGAACCCGGCGCCCGGCGAGCCGAGATGGGCGAGGGCCGCTCGATGGGCGCGGGGTGGATCACGGTCGACGAGGAGGTCCTGGCCGCGCAAGAGGACTTCGCGCGCTGGATGCAGGCAGCCTTGGACTTCCACGCGCAAGGCTCGGGCACGAAGCAGCGGTCGAAGGTCCAGACGACGCAGGACCAGGACGACGTGGGTCCGTCCCCGCGCTCCGGGCGCCCGACCAGCCATCCCTTGGTTCCAGGTACGGGCGGGTGATCACCTCAACCAGGTGACCGGCGGGGCCCTTGGAGCACACCCTCCATCAAACCCGGACCTTGACAGTCTTTCCATCTGGCGCCTGCACGTACCGAGAGCGCGTCACACGGAGGACCTGCTGGGTACCGTTCTCCGCTGTCATGTCTGAAGCGTCCTCACGGGTGGGCGACTCCGGCAAGTGGATGTGCGTTGCATCGAAACACCAGTAGCAGCCTGTCCTGAGCCACCTGCAGCCCGCCCACGGGCCCGCAGAGTCTGATCAAGCACGGCGCGCGGTCATACCGCGGAGCGGGACGCTCGGTCGTGCCCGGAGGTGTCCGGCGGGTCAGGCTGCCAGCAGGCCGTCCTAGACCAGTTGCGGGACCAGGACATCGTGCAAGGCGGGGGCCAAGACGTCAGGGGCCCGCAGGTCCGCTCCGGTGACCCGGCGTGAGTCGGCCAGCTCAGCGGCCAGCCGAGGCGGCGCGGCGAGCCCGCAGCGGTAGACCGTCAACTGCATGGGCACTCCCTCCAGCGCGGCAGGCGCCTGCACCGTCAGGTACGGCTGGACATCCAGAGGAGTCGTCGACAGCTCGCGGATGAGGGTCTGCTCCGGCAGCTCCCCGGCGTCAGGCTTGCCGCCGGGCAGGGTAGAGGTCGCGGACTGGTGGCCGACATCACGTCATCCCGCGGTGAGGGTCGCTCTCGTCACCGGCCTCACAGGGCCAGGTGCAGCCGCAAAGCGTCGTCGAGGGCATCCAACGCCTCGAACGGCAACCGGCCCAACGCCGGCCCCAGACGGTCTACTGACACAGCACGGACCTGTTCAGCCTGGGCCTTGGAGTCGACGTGCAGTCCGGTGTCCCGGGCATCGAGCAGGACCTGGAAGGGAAACACCCTGGCCGTGTTGCTGGTCACCGGGACCACGGTGACCACGCCCCGGCCCAGGCGTTCGGCGACCGCGTTGGCCCGGTCGTTGCTGACCACGACCGCGGGCCGGCGCTTGTTCGCCTCACTGCCCCGGACGGGGTCGAAGTCGACGAGGCGGACTTCCCCACGTCGCATCAGCGCAATCCGTCAGCCGTGGCGCCTTCCCACACCTCACGCTCCCCGGAATCGTCCCAGTCCTTCCAGGCGGCCGCGTAGTCCTGCTCCAGTTGCTGATGGGTCAACGCCCGGATGGCCCGCTGGACCGCCGCGGACCGAGACGGCAGCCCAGCCTCGCGGACATGTTCGTCGAGGGCGGCGACGTCGGCTTCGGAGAGACTGATGCTGAGCTTCACACACTGATGCTACCCGGGTAGCACCGAAGGTGCCACCGTCCGGTCATGCCGCCGTCCGGGTGCTCGACGACTTCGCGGTCTTGTCGAATTGCGGGTGTCCGCATCGGGCTCGGCAGGTCAAGCCCATCGCCTCCTGAACCTGCTTCAGGTCAATGAGCAGGGTCAGGAGGTCGGCGGCGTCGTGGTCGGGCACCCGCTCCCGTAGGCGTGCAGCGGATCCTCGGCGGCAGGACCAGCCATCCACGGCATGCCGTCGACCAGGACCTCAGCGTCACCCGAGGGCAACGGGATCACCAGCTGCATGGGAACCGTGATCCAGGTCGTCTCGGCAACGGCCCCTGCGTCCTGCACGTCCACGCGCACCCTGGACCCGGCGGGGTGCTCCGGGGACTCACCGACGCACATGACCATCTGCGCAGTGCTTTCGGGCGAAGAGCTGACCGTCGACGACGTCGGGACCGACGGGGTGGTGACTGCGGCGTCCGGCGCCGGTGGGGAGCTGGAGCAGGCACCCAGCACGAGCAAGCAACCCAGCAGAGCGGATCGGTACCTGAGCCGCGTGATGATCACCGATTGAGTCAAGCAGGTGAAAGCGGCGCTGTCCGTCCTTCCCGCCGAGAAGCAGCACAGCCGCGCGACGTCACGGTCATCCCGCGATCCGCGCGCGATCACCGCTGGTCGTGACCCTCGGCCGCGGGGTAGCCAGTGGTCTGCCGCGGCCCAGCCCATCGGGCCAGGTCTGCTTTCCCACCCGCAGATCCGAAGAGCCCGAAAAGCGCTACTGAGAATGGCTTAGTGCGCGAGCGCCGGGAGGCCCGCGCGCCGAACCGGGATGCCTTCTCCGCACCCACCGCGCGATCAGCCTGCCCCCGGGTGGCCCGTCACGCAGCCTGACCGGGCATGCGGTCCACTGCCGGATCGGTGACTCAGGCGCGAACCCGGCCTCGATCCGGTTCAGCCAGGGGCCGCAGGTCGGCAGGAGAACCAGCTCGACGTCGTTGCCGGCCGCTCAGGCACGGACCTCGGCGTGCTTGTGCGGGGAGGAGTCGTCCAGCACCACGTGCAGCTTCTGCCCGGGCCAGTGGGCGCGCAGGACCTCGAGCAGGGCGAGGAACTCCCGCCCTGGGCGGGCACCAGCACCACGACCGCCCGCCGGCACGTCGATCACCCGGTCAACTCGTGGGACGAGCCACTAGCCCGGCGCGATCCGGCGGCGCAAGGTGGGGGCTCCTTCGCCGGTGAGGGAGTCCAGCACCGCCCCTCGACCGGTACTGGCCAGCAGCAGCACCTGGGCGGTTCCGCTCACCACCGGCCCGCTGCCGTGGGCGAAGTCGATGTCGTCGGCTTCGAAGCGCAGTCCGGTCAGCGCTCCCTCGGGAACCAGGCCTGCCGGAGCGGTCATGAGGAACGTCAGCGCCTTCCGCAGCCGCGGTTCGGGGACGGCTCGGTGCAGGCCCAGCGGCCAGCGGATGTCCAGGCCGTGAACCAGCACGTCGACCAGAGGCGCCTCCGGGCCCGCTCCGGGCGGGGTGAACCGGGAGCCGGCCTTGCGGGCCAGCACCTGCACGAGCTCGGCGAAGGGGCGCTGCGCCAGCCGCTGCGTCACCCGCTCGTTGGCCCGGTCGAACTTGCCGCCTGCGGCGAGCACGGCGAGCACGAGCCGGGGGGTGCTCACCTCCAGGGGCATGACCAGGTGCGCGAGGACGTCGTGGACGCTCCAGGCCCGGCACAGGCTCCTGGTCGACTGCTGTTGCGGGCTCAGGTGCGAGGCTTGCTCGGCCAGAGCCCGCCGTTCATCGGCGATCTCCTCGAAGACGTCCACCGGACGATCCTGGCAGGAGACGCCCCACCGCGGGCACGTTCACCGCACGGCCCCCCACGCCACCTCGACCAGCCCCCGGGCGCAATCGGGCTGAACGGTGAGCGGTGCACCTGCTCCGCGGACCGGTGTTCTCGCCCGCCCCTGTCGTCCGCCCCTGTCGTCACTGACGAGGAAGCGCGCTCCGGCCACCGGCCCTGCGGTTGTGCACCCCGAGCACGGTGAACGACGGCAGCAGCACGGCACCGACAGCGGCGAGGCTGAGCACCCACCCGCTGACAGCCCCTTCGGGCACCACGAACCCCGCCACCACCACGCACACCAGCGCAGCCACCCACACGACAGCTGCCCGCCCGCGCGGCCACCCGCGCCCCACCCACAGCGACGCCCGGCGATCACCGGCCCGGCGCACCTCGCCACCCGTCGCCAGCGCAGACAGGACCGCGGCAGCAGCCAGCCAGATCATCCACACCACACCGGTCATCCTGCCGGAGCGCACCAGCACCCCCGAGAGCACGGAGCGAGAACACGGAGGCCGTCGTGCACCCGACCGCGACCCCGCCCACCCGCCACACGGGCCCGCACCCGGTCCCCACGCTGCTCGCCGTCACCGCCGCGCTGCCCGCCACGGCCGTGGCGACCTGGTGGGCCGTCGGGAACCTGTCCCACCCCCAGGGGTGGATCGACCCGGCCGCCGCCGGCCCGCAGCTCTCCGCCGCGACCGAGAGGACGGCCGGCCTGCTCTCGCTGCTGGTGCTGCTGCTCATCGGCGTCGTCATCAACCGCCCCGGCTCGCTGCTGCGCCGCGACCGGCGCTGGTGGGCGGTGCTCCTGCCCGTGACCGCTGCTGGTGCCCTGCTGGCGGTGGCCCAGCGCGTGGCCACCGCCGCCACCGTGGGCGCCAACCTCGGCATCGCCTTCATCGCCCTGCCGTGCGTCCTGCTCGCCGCTGCTGCACTGGTGTGGTCGCTGCTGCGGGCTCGCCGACTGCTGAAGGAACACCGGCGGCGCGCACGGCCCCGGGAGCGCTGACGCCCACAGGATTCTGCCGGGTCAGGAACACTCCCCGATCGACAGCGGTGGAGCGCACCGCACGATCTACCGCTCATCCCGCGACCAGGACGTCGTTGACCGCACGGATCTGTCGAATTGCGGACGTTCGTCAACGGACTGGATCGGCGTACGAGGAGCCGTCCTCCCCCCACGCGCGTCACACCGGAAGGACCCCCAGTGACGACACAGGAGGTGGCCGAGGGTGCGGACGTCGAAGGTGGCACTGCCGTGCCTGCTCCTGCCTGCTGCACTGGCCGTTGCGCTGGGCGCGTGCGACGGGCCTGGCGAGCCTGGCGGGCTCAGCGAGGAGCTGAAGGCCAGCCCGCTCAGCCTGACCGCGCCCAGCGATGCCGACATGGAGGCCCTCATGACCGGAGTCCTGACGCAGCGGGACGGCTGCATCGGAGCGCAGGCCGGCAGTGCCTTCCACGAACTGGTGTGGCACAGCGACGACGTCGAGTGGCGGCCGGACTCCCAGCAGGTCGTCTTCCAGGGGCAGGCTCTGACGCTGGGCGGCACCGCCTGGTTCGGCGGTGGCACCACTGGTCGAGGGATGGACTACCTGACTCGACCAGAGGGCTGTGAAGACGCTGACGGGAGCTGGCTAGTGGGCTCCGTCGAAGTCCCTCCACAGCAGTGAGCCGGTAGCAAGATCGCGCAGCGAGCATCCCGCCGGCCGGGCGCGATCATGGTCGGTCGACTTCCCTCATCTGCCGAAGAGCGGGCGGTCAGACGAGGTCCCTGGCTGCCTTGATGAAGAGCATGAGAGCGCCAAGGGCCGCCAGGACCAGGACGAGGCGGCGCACTCCAGAGACGCTGATGCGGTTGACGAAGGGCCAGGCGGCCCCGGCGCCGACGAGCAGCCCCAGACCCGCCCAAAGCAGCCGTGAGGGCTGAGCGACCGGCAACCCGAGGGTGACCAGGGTCACGACGTTCACGGGCAGGGCGTAGGCCTGCAGCGTCGCGGTGCTCACCCGCGGTGCCCAACCCCGGTGGGCGACGAAGAGCGCCACGGGCGGTCCGCTCACCCCACCCAGCACGTTGAGCACTCCACTACTGGTGCCGGCAGCCACCGCGCCTGCAGGCCCGTCCACCCAGCGGGCCCGTCGCCCCGAGGCGATGAGGCCCACACCGACCAGGACTGCTGCGCCGACGGCGATGGAGACCCAGGCAGTGCTCAGGTCCGAGGTCACCCAGGCGGTCGGCCACACCAGCAGTGCGGCCGGTATGAAGAGGATCAGCGCATCACCCCAGCGCACCAGGCGGTGAGTGCGGGCCAGCAGCACCACGTTGAGCACCAGGGACATCGCCACGCTCATCCGCACCCCCTCGGAGGGGCCGAGAGCGAAGGCCAGCAGTGGACCGGCGATGAGAGCGAAGCCCATGCCGCTAAGGACCTGCGCCGCTGCTGCCACCGCCACCAGCGCGACGAGGACAGCGGGAAGCCACGACACATCGCCAGGGAGCACTGCGGGATCCTCCCAGCAGCCCAGCCCAGCCCAGCCCTGCCCAGCGCGGCGCTCGACGAGCACCCGCACTCCCCGGCACCTCGGACGGACAGAAACATCCGCTCATCCCTGTGGGCTCAGGCCATGAGCTGGGAGCCTCGACTGAGGCTCCTGAGTGGCCCTCACGGCGATGCGCCAGGTGCGGCTACGCGGAGGCGGGGCCGGTGGGCACCCAGTAGCGCAGCTTCGGCCCCCGCTGGTCCTGGAACAGGCCCCCGTTGGCTTCGATCGTCTTGCGCGAGGCGGTGTTGTCCACGTCGCAGGTCACCAGCGCGCACTCGATGCCCAGGGCCGCCGCCACCGGCAGCGCAGCGGCGAGGATGGCGGTGGCGTGCCCCTGCCGGCGCACCCGAGGGACGACGTAGTAGCCGATGTGCCCACCGAACTCACGGAGGAACGGGGTCAGGTGGTGGCGGATCTGCACCCGGCCCAGGTACTGCTCGCCCTCGACCCACCACAGGTTGGTGGAGGCGACGAAGCCGTCCGGGCGGGGTGAGCCGTCGCGGGCGTCGTCGATGAGTTCATCCACCCAGGCGGCGAAGGCTGCGTCGTCGCGGTCGGCGGCGCCGGCGTAGACGGAGTGCTCCTCCCAGCCCGGCTCTGCGGCTGCTGCTCGCAGGGAGGCCGCGACACTGGCTCGGGGGTTGATCAGGTGCGCCACGCCGCGACCCTACGGATCACTCTCCACGGTCGCCGGGGCACCCCGTGATGCGCGCGATCAGATCGCGGGCGGGTGCCCGCAGCGAGCTGTCGACCTCACGGTCATCCCGCGCTCAAGGCGCGGTCGACGACTGTCGGCGACCGTGTTCACTCCTCAGCACCGGAAGGCGGAGCCAGACCCAGTAGGGCAGTGCGCAGTGCCTACCCCTGCTGTCCAGCCAGAGCAGACTCCTCAGCTTCCAGCCACGCCAGGCCTTCCCGGGCGGCGTCTGCGGTCAGCGCCTCTCCCTGCTCGGCATAGTGCTGACGACCTGAGTCGACGAGCTGGCTGGCCGTCTCCCCATCCGGCGCCTGCACGTACCAAGAGCGCGTCACCCGGAAGATCTGCTGCGTGCTGTTCTCTGCTGTCATGCCTGCAGCGTTTCGGTGCATCGACGACTCCGGCAAGTGGATATGTGTCGCATCGGGACCGGCAGCATCGGGACCGTGAGCTACCGGTGGTCCCCAGCGGGTCGGTAGAGCTGATCACGTACGACGCGCGGTCATCCCGCGGTGCGCGGGCGCACGGTCATCCCGCGGCCCCGGCGCCATCACGAGCGGCCGGCGACTTCACCGTCGTGCCGCGCGGGGTACGCGGGTGCCGCGCACCGGCTCGCACCTACGTACACCGAGCACCACCCTGGTCCCATGGCGCGTGACCAGCTCTCACCAGCCACCCCGGCTGAACGGCATCACCAGCGGCCACGCCCAGCGCCCCGACACGGGGCCTGGGTCCTCGCCGACTGCCTCATGGCCCTGGTGTGGCTGCCGGTGCTGCTGCTCCTCTACTTCAGCCAGATGCCGGCCTGGCTCGTGATCCTCTTCGCCATCGTGGCTCTCTGGAGCGTGGTGCGCGCCTACCGACAGGTCTGGCTGTGGTCCCAGGACCAGCGCCACCAGGACGAGCACCAACACCACGTCCGCGCCTGAGCTCGCTCAAGCCCCGGAAGAGAGCGCACCCCCTCAGCTACGCGTCCACGCGAGGCGCTCCGCGTGACCGGGCGACCACGCGGTCATCCCGCGTTGTGCGCGGTTGTCAGCAGCCGGCAACGTCGCGGTCTTGTCGAGATGCGGACGAACCTGCTTGCCGCCGACTTCACCAGGCCCCGACGGAGTGCCTTACCCACTGACGGGTTACGACTCTGTTTGGGGGGATGCTGCCTGCTGCGTGCTCAGCGCGTCCTGGAGCACAGCGTTGAGCTGGGCCGGATCAGGCAGGCCGGCGCGCTGCTCAGCGGTGAGAGTCTCGTAGCTGGCCACCGCCATCGGGGAGGTGGAACTGCCCAGGGCGTAGCGGACCAGGTGATCATCCCCGCCGGTGCACAGCAAGATTCCCACCGTGGGGGCGTGCTTGGCTGCATCGCGCATCTGGTCGTCGACCACCGCCACGTAGGTGCCCAACTGCCCCAGGTAGGCGGGATTGAAGCGGCCCATCTTCAACTCCACCACCACGAACCGCAGCTGGGTGTAGGAGAACAGCAGCAGGTCCACGATGAGGGTCTCCTCCCCCACCTCCAGCCGGTGCTGACGACCGACGAAGGCCATCCCGTGCCCGAACGCGGTCAGCGTCTGCTGCAGGCGGTCCATCAGGGCCTGCTCCAGCTCCCGCTCCCCGACCCGGCCGGTGAGGGTGAGGTGGTCGAAGACGTAAGGGTCGCGGGTCAGCTGCTGCGCCAGCTCCGACTCCGGGGCGGCCAGGTGGGTGGCGAAGTTGGACGGCGCAGCCCCGGCCCGAGCGTGCAGGCCGGTCATGATCTGGTGCTCCAGGACGTTGCGGGACCAGCCGTACTCCACCGCCGCGGCGGCGTACCAGGCCCGCAGCTGCGGGGTGTCGAGGCGGTCCAGCAGGACGGTGATGTGGCGCCAGGGCAGTTGTGCACCAGCCTGGTGCACAAAGTCGCGCTGGAAGGCCGGCTCGGGCCAGGCGGCGGCGAAGGCGCGCATGTACTGCAGGTTGCGGCGGGAGAAGCCGCGCTGGTCGGGGAAGGCCTCGCGCAGGTCCGCGGCCAGGCGGTCGACGACCTTGGCGCCCCACCCGTCCTGCTGCTGGCGGGTCAGGATGTCCCGCCCGATGGACCAGTACAGGCTCAGCAGCTCGGTGTTGGCCGCGCGCACCGCCTTGACCTGGGAGGCCTGCACCCGGGCCTTGAGGTCAGCCAGCAGCGCCGCGTAGCCGCTCGGCTCCAGCTCCCCTGCGTCCTGTGTGCTCACGGGAGCCCATCCTGTCGGCCTGCTCGGACTATCGCGGCGGCCGGGTCCGTGGACGGCCGGGCACGGCGGTACACCCAGTGTGATCAACGAGACGGCGCCGCGGTGCGGAGGGCAGTTCGACCGTTGATGGACCACTCGACGACGTCACGGTCTTGTCGATGTTCGGGCGCAAGCTGAGCACACTGATCATCTGCACGACCTCGAGAAGCGGGCTTCCATCCAGCCCTGGTCCGCGTCACCGCCTCCTTGCTCGTCGAGTGGACCGGCACACCATGCACCCACCCGCGACGGCGAGTTCCGCGATGATGCCGCGAGCCAGCCAAGAAGCAGACGAGCCAGTTGGGGTCAGTGACGACGAGCGTGCCGTCGGCGGCCCGACATCACGCTAGACGGCCGGGTAGCGGACCAGCCGGGCAGAGGGCATCTCAGTTGCGCGGTAGTGAAGATGGGTCTGCTGCACTGATCGGTGCGCCCTCGACATCTCGGAAGCGGTGGTCTTCCATGTGTGTCCGTGGCCGCTGATGACTCGCTGCGTCCCCCGAGCGGTGGCACCCCCGGCTACCGGGAGTGGCCCTCCGACGTGCCGGATCTGGTGCGCACCTGCTGGGAGGCGGCGATCGGCGCCGATGGCGCGTGGACGGTGGGCGGGGCCGAGTACTGGGGCCTGGCCTTCACCAGGGGACCGGACGGCCGGCACACGGCGCAGGTGGTCGGACCGGCCGTCGCGCCGCGACGGATGACTCTGCGAGCCGGTGAGCGCTCGTGGGGAGTCGACCTGCAGCCGCACGTCTTCTGGCGAGGGCTCGCCAAGACGGACGTCCTCGACGAGCTGCGCGACCTGGCGACCGAGGAGGTGGGCCGCTGCTGGTGGTTCGAGCTCGCCGGGGCACGGCTGGCGGTGCCGTCGCCGGGCGAGCTCGACGCGACGGTGCGCCACCTGCGCACCCTCGGGTTGCTCGTCGACGAGCCGGTCGTCGCCGCGGCCCTGGCAGGGGAGGACGTCGCCGTGCCCGGCCGGAGCCTGCGGCGGCGCGTTCTCGCCGTGACGGGCTTGCGCCGGGGCCAGGTCGAGCAGGTCCGGCGTGCTCGGCGCGCGTACGCGCTGCTGCAGCAGGGCGCCACCCTGGCGGATGCGGCCGCCGAGGCTGGGTACGCCGACCAGTCGCACATGACGCGCGAGCTGCGGCGGCTGGCGGGCCTGACGCCACGGCAGGTGCTGAACGCCGAGAACACGTCCATGAGCTGAACGCACTCCTGCGCCGGCACCAGGTGGCCGTCCGGTTCAAGACCGGTCCCGTGCCGGGCGGGCACCGTCGGGGCATGGACACCACCATGAACCCCGCTGTCACCCGCCACCACGTCGCCGTCCCGCAGGCCGACCTGGACGACCTCACCGCCCGCCTCGCTGCGGCCCGGCTGCCCGGCGTGCTCGGCGACGGCAGCGACGAGACCGGCTTCACCACGGCCTCCGCCCGCGAACTGCTCGAGCACTGGCGCACCCGCTTCGACTGGCGCGCCGCCGAGGCGGACCTCGACGCTCTCGAGCACCTGCTCGTCGACGTCGGCGACGGGCGGCGGGCCCACGTCGTGCGTGCCCTCGCCGCGCCGGCTGGCCGACCGGTCGGCGTTCCCCTCGTGTTGCTGCACGGCTGGCCGGATTCCTTCCTGCGGTACCGGCACCTGCTGGGTCCGCTCACGGCCGCCGGCCACGACGTCTACCTGCCGAGCCTGCCCGGGGCCGCCTGGTCCGACCAGGCGACCGGGCCCGCGACGGTCGAGGACGCCGCGACCGTGATCGCCGCCGCCCTCACTGCACTGGGCGTCGGGCGCTTCCTGGTCCACGGGGGCGACTGGGGCAGTGCCGTCGCCGAGCAACTCGCCCTCGACCTGCCGGAGGCCGTCGTCGCGCTCCACCTCACCGACGTGCCGTGGCAGCACTTCTTCACCGTCGAGCGCGCAGACGCCACCGACGCCGAGCAGGAGTTCTTCGCCCGCGGCGACGACTGGGCCTTCCAGGCCGCTTACGTCTCCGTCCAGGCGACGCAGACGACCACCCTCGCCCTCGCCCTGGCCGACTCCCCTCTGGGTCTCGCAGCCTGGTGGGCCGAGAAGTATGCCGCTTGGACCGACCGGCCGATCGACCTCGACGAGGTGCTCACCCAGGTCTGCCTCACGTGGTTCACCCGCACCGAGCACGCGGGCATGCGGTACTACGCCGCCACGGGTGGGTCCTGGGACGCCGACGACGGCCCCGGCACCAGCCCCGGCACCGGCGGTGAGGGCGCGTGGGGCGAGGAGGCGGCCGACAGCAGAGGTTGGGGCGCGACCGTCACCCAGCCGGTCGCGCTGGCTGTCTTCCCCGCCGACATCCACGTGCCACCGAGGGAGTACGCCGCCCGCGCCTTCGGCGACCTGCGCCGCTTCACCCTCATGCCCCGCGGCGGGCACTTCGGCGCTCTCGAGGAGCCCGACCTGCTGGCTGCAGACCTGCTCGCCTTCACCCGCGACCTCTGAGATGAGGGCCGACCGCCTGCCCTCGCCATCGGCGTCACGAGAGCAACATTGCCGCTACCGGCAACGGCACCCAGTGGCGTCCCAGCCGACGATCGTCTATCGGTGCGGGTGTCAGTGCGCTGTGCTTCCGGTCAATGACGCGATCCGGCGGCCGCTGGTGGGCAACGACGTCGCGGTCATGTCTGCGGGCTCAGGCGGTCAACGCAACACCTCCGCCAGCACCTGCGAGGGTGACCGAAAGCCAAGGGTCTGTCGAGGCCGCTCGTTGAGTTCTCGAGCGATGGCGTCGAAGTCCGCCTGCGTCAGGGTCCGAAAGTCCAGCGATCGAGGCAGGTACTGGCGCAGCAGGCCGTTGGTGTTCTCGTTGGAGCCGCGCTGCCACGGGCTCTTGGGGTCGCAGAAGTAGACCTGCACTCCTGTCTGAGCGCTGAAGCGGGCGTGCTGGGCCATCTCATGGCCCAGGTCCCAGGTCAGCGACC
>NZ_JBJLRI010000079.1:0-17431 GCF_050871405.1 Kineococcus esterisolvens | reverse complement strand
CCCCCCCCCCCCCCCCCCCCCCCCCCCCCCCCCCCCCCCCCCCCCCCCCCCCCCCCCCCCCCCCCCCCCCCCCCCCCCCCCCCCCCCCCCCCCCCCCCCCCCCCCCCCCCCCCCCCCCCCCCCCCGGGGCAGGGGTGCGGGGGAGGGGAGGGGTCAGTCGCCGGACTTCAGGGCGGCCAGCCGGGCCTCGACGTCCAGGTCGGCCGACAGGTCCTCCAGCTCGGCGAACCGCGCCTGCAGCGAGTCGGCCTGCAGCTCCGCCCGCCCCGCCACCCGGGCCTCCTCCCGGCGCACCCGCTCCTCGAAGCGCGACAGCTCCGAGGTCGGGTCCAGCACGTCGATCGAGCCCACGGCCTCCTGCACCCGTGCCTGCGCCTGCGCGGCCTTCGCGCGCGCCACCAGCTGGTCGCGCTTGCCGCGCAGCTCCACCAGCTTCTCCTTCATCGACGCCAGCCCGCTCTTGAGCTTGTCGACGACCTCCGTCTGCGCCTCGATCTGCGGGCCCGCGGCGCTCACCTCCTGCTCGAAGGAGATCTGCCGCTTCAGCGCCAGCTTCGCCAGCTCGTCGAAGCGGTCGGCCTCCGCCGCCCTGCCCGCCGCGCGCAGCTCGTCCGCCTTGCGCGATGCCGCCAGCGCCTTCGCGCCCCACTCCCGCACCGCCGCCACGTCGTCGTCGCGGTCGGCCTCCGCCAGGCGCAGGTTCCCGATCGTCTGCGCGATCGCCGCCTCCGCGTCGGCGATGTTCGAGGTGTAGTCGCGGATCACCTGGTCGAGGACCTTCTCCGGGTCCTCGGCCTGGTCGATCAGCGCGTTGACGTTCGCCCGCGCCAGCTGCGCGATGCGCCCCAGGATCGACTGCTTCTGCGCCACGTCCCCTCCTCCCGCACCGGCCCCGCCGGTGCCTCCTGCTGCTCGTGCCGACCCGACCCTCCCAGCCCCGGCGACGGCGGGCAGCTCGGGCGGGCCCTCAGAACCGCCCGCCGGCCCCGCGCCGGCCCCCGCCGGACGAGCGCCGCCCGCCCCCGCCTCCGGGGACCCCCCCGAAGCCGCCCCCGAAGCCGCCGGAGCGACCGCGCCGCGCGCTCGGCCCCGGCCCGCCCCAGGAACCGCCGAACCCGCCGAAGCCGCCGCCGAAACCACCGCCCCACGAGGAGCCGTACCCGCCGCGGCGGCGCCCGCCGCCCACCAGCACGGCACCCAGCAGGTCCTCCAGGCCCGGGCCCGCCACCGTCCCCGGCGCGCCCCACGAGGACGCGTCGGCGCGCGCCAGCCGCCCGGCCTCCTCCGCCAGCGCGTCCGCCGTGCGGGCGTGCCCCACCGCTGCCGCCGGGTCCTGCTGCGCCAGCGACACCGCCGTCTCCAGGTGGCGGCGCGCCTCCGCCAGTCGGGTGCGGGCCGCGCCGCCCACCGTCCCCCGCCGCGTCGCCACGAAGTCCTCCGCGGCGTCGACCTCCGCGCGCGCCGCCAGCAGCGCCTGCTCCAGCGCGGCCCGCTCCTCGCGCCGCTCGCGGGCCGTGGCCTCCACCGCGTCGCGGGCGGCGTCCAGCACCCGCTCGGCCTCCACGACGCGGTGCAGCGCCCCCAGCGGGTCGTCCGCCCCCTGGCGCTGCGCCGCCTCCGCGACCGCCCGGGCCGCCGCCGCGGCCGAGGCCAGGCCCGCCGCCGCAGTGCCCGGCGCGGTCCCCGGCGAGGCGGCACCGACCGGGACGTCGGCCGCGGCGCGCAACCGGGCCAGCGCCACCGGCAGCTCCTGCACCGCCCGCCGCAGGTCCGTGCCGGTGCGCTCCACCGAGGTCAGCAGCTGCTCCGCCTGCGCCAGCGCACCCTCCGCGGCGCGCACCCCGTCCACCACCTCGCCCGAGCGGGTGGGGTCGGCCAGCGCCGCACGGGCCGCCGCCGCGGAACCCCGCGCCAGCTCCAGGCGCTCGACGGCCTGCGCGGGCGCGTCGGCCACCGTCGCCACCGCCGTCTCGCCGAACTCCCCCCGCAGCCGCTCCAGGCGCTCGCGGGCGGGCCCGACCCCGGCCTCCAGCGCGGGCAGTCGCCCCTCCACGCCGGCGAGGACCTCCGGGGCGCGGCGCACCAGGTCGCGCAGCGCGTCCACCTCGCCCGAGGCGGCCTCGAGCGTCTCGTCGACGCGGCGGCAGTCCGCGACGATCCCGGTCAGCACCTCGCGCCGGCGCGCCTCGGTCTCCGGTTCGGCGTCCTCCAGCGACTGCCGGGCGGCGAACGCCGCGGTCAGCGCGCTGCGGGCCCGCTCCAGCACCTCGCGCGGGCCAGCGGTGCGCTGGTCGCCGAACTCCGCGGCCGCGAAGGCCAGTTCCTCGCCGCTGGCGCGCACCGCGTCGTCGGCGCGGACCAGGAGGGCGTCGGCCACCCGGGTCAGGTCGGCGGTGCTCGTGCCGGCGAACTCCGCCGCCTCCCGGCCCGCCGGCCCGCCGGCCCGGCGCGAACGGGCCAGCAGCAGCGCACCCGCGGCACCGGCGACCACCACGCCCCCCACGGCCGCCGGCCCCCACGGGAACCCGCCGCCCAGCGCGTCCCCGACGGCCTCCGCCCCGGCCGTGACCGCGCCGTCCCAGTCGCCCTCCGCGAGGCGCTCCTCGGTGGCGCGCGCGACCCGCGCCACGTCCTGGTCGGTCAGCGGGCTCGCGTCGTCCACCGAGTAGGCGAAGGCGCCCTCCTGCGTGGCCACCGCCAGCAGCACGTCGTCGACGCCGAAACCGCTGGCGACGGCCGTCGCGTCGGCCCACGCCACCGGGTCGGCGCCGTCGAAGGAGTCCACGAACACCACCCACAGCTGCACGCCCTCCTGCTGCTGCAGCTCGCGCAGCGCCGGGCCCACGTCCGCGCCGGCCAGCACCCCCACCCGGTCGGTCACCTGCTCGGGCAGCCGGAACGGGGCGACCGCGGAGGCGGGGGAGGCGGGGGAGACGCCCAGCACCCCCAGCGCCAGGAGGGCGGCCGCCAGCGGGCGGCGGGCGTCGCGGGGGCGGGACGGGCGCAGCACCCGGCCAGTCTGGCGCAGCTCCGCCCGCGCGGCCGTTCAAGGCCGACGCCCCGCGCCGAGGCCGACGCGGAGAACTCCCGCGAGCTGCTGGGCACCGTCTCCCGGTCGCGCGACGCGGTCGTCGACGCGGGGCGGGTCGGGGCCTCCGCCGCCGGGCGGGCCTCCGCCCCGACCGTGGAGGTGCAGGCCCTGCCGCGAGTTCGCCGGCGCGCAGCAGGGCCGTCCGCTGTCAGCGGACGGCCCTGCCGCGTCCCCGGGGCCGCCGCTAGCGTCGGGAGGACCCCGACGCTGGAGGTCGCCGTGAGCAGTTCCGCACCGCCGCCGGTCCCGCTGCCCGCCCACCGGCGTCCCCCGGGGCGCTCGCCGCTGCTGCGCGAACTCGTCGGGGCGGTGCTGCGCGACGAGCGCACCGCCCAGCGCCGCACCCTCGCCGACGTGGCCGCCGGTTCCGGGGTCTCGCTGCCGCACCTGTCGCAGGTGGAGCGCGGTGGCAAGGAACCCTCCTCCGAGGTGGTCGCGGCGATCTGCGCGGCCCTGGGCCTGCCGCTGGCCGAGCTGCTGCGGCGCGCCGCCGGGGAACCGCTGGACGTCACCTCGACCGGCACGCGCGCGAGCGCCGCGGGGTTCGCCGTCCCCGCGGCCGGCCCCACCGCGCACCTCTCCCTGGTCGCCTGACCCCCATCCCCCTCACCGCGGGGCGAGGGGGTCAGGGGCGGGCGGGCAGGAGGGCCGCGGGGGTGACGACCCGGTCGGCGACGCCGTAGGCGACGGCCTCGGCAGCCGGCAGCACCAGGTCGCGGTCCAGGTCGGCGCGCAGCCGCTCCACGGTGTGCCCGGTGTGCCGCGACAGCACCTGTTCGATCTCCCCGCGCAGCCGCAGCACCTCCTTCGCCTGGATCTGCAGGTCCGCCGCGGTGCCCTGCGCACCGCCCGACGGCTGGTGCAGCAGCACCCGGGAGTGCTCCAGCACCGAGCGCTTGCCCGGCGCGCCGGCGGCCAGCAGCACCGCGGCCGCCGAGGCGGCCTGGCCCACGCAGAACGTGGCGACGTCCGGCTGCACGAACCGCATCGTGTCGTAGATCGCCATCAGCGCGGTCGCCGAGCCCCCGGGTGAGTTGACGTACACGCTGACGTCCGCGGTGGGGTCCTCCGAGGCCAGGTGCAGCAGTTGCGCGATGACGACGTTCGCGACGCCGTCGTCGATCTCACCGCCGAGGAACACGATGCGTTCCGACAGCAGGCGGCTGAACACGTCGGAGGTGCGTTCCCCGCGCGGGGTGGACTCCGTCACGTAGGGGACGAGCGCGCTCACAGCCCGACCCTCCGCCCCGCGCCCAGGCGCACGTCGTCGACGCGTTCCACGACGTGGTCCACGATCCCGTACGCACGGGCCTCCTCGGCCGTGAACCACCGGTCCCGCTGGGAGTCCCGCTCGATCGTCGTCACGTCCTGGCCGGTGTGCTCGGCGGTGAGCCGCTGCACCGTGGCCTTGGTGTGCGCGAGGTTCTCCGCCTGGATCGCGATGTCGGCGGCCGTCCCGCCGATCCCGCCGGAGGGCTGGTGCATCATCACGCGCGCGTGCGGCAGCGCGAACCGCTTGCCGGGCGTCCCGGCGCCCAGCAGGAACTGCCCCATGCTGGCGGCCATGCCCATGGCGAGGGTGGCGACGTCGTTTGGGACCAGGCGCATCGTGTCGTAGACGGCGAGCCCGGCGCTGATGGAACCGCCGGGGGAGTTGACGTACAGGGCGATGTCGCCCTTCGGGTCGTCGGCGGACAGCAGCAGCAGCTGCGCGCAGACCCGGTTCGCGCTCGCGTCGTCGACCTCCTGGCCGAGCACGACGATGCGCTGGAACAGCAGTCGTTGCGCGAGCTGGTCGTCGAACAGCCCGCTGAGGGTGGTGGTGGACATCGGGTTCCTCCTGCCGGTGGTCCGCCGGGTTTCCGGTGCTCCCACCCTCGCCCCGCCCGGGCGTCCCGTGACCGGGTTTCTCCCCGGGGCACATCTCCCCCGGGGAGAACCACCCGGACCCCGCCGGTGCGGCGACGCGCGGTCGCGGACACACTGGGTCCGTGCCCGACACCGGCCGCGCGACCCCACCCGCCCGGCCCGGCGGGCGGGTCCGCGCCCCGCGGCTCGCCGGCCGCCGCTGGCTCGGCACCGGCGGCCCCGGTGAGGCCCCGGACCTGCGCGGCCGCGTCGCGCTGCTCGACTTCTGGACGAGCTCGTGCGTGAACTGCCTGCACGTCCTGCCCGAGCTGCGCGCCCTGCACGAGCGGTTCGGCGGTGCGCTCGCCGTCGTGGGCGTGCACTCGCCGAAGTTCCCGCACGAGGCCGCACCGGCCGCCCTGGACGCCGCCGTCGCCCGCCTGGGCGTCGACCACCCCGTCCTCGACGACGCCGACCGGCGCACCTGGTCCGCGTACGCCGTGCGCGCCTGGCCCACCCTCGTCGTCGTCGACCCCGCCGGCTACGTCGCCGCCACGTTCTCCGGGGAGGGCCACGGCGAGCGGATCGCCTCCGTCGTCGCGGACCTGCTGAACAGCACCCTCCCGACCGCCGGAGCCACCGCTCCCGTCGTGCCGCAGACCCCCGCGACGACGGGAGCGGTGGCTCCGGCGCGCCGGGAGGGTGCGGCGCAGGACGGCGACGGGAGTGCCCGCGCCCCGCTGCGCTTCCCCGCCCGCGCCCTGGCCCTGCCCGGCGGCACGGTCCTCGTCGCCGACACCGGGCACCACCGGCTCGTCGTGCTGGGCTCCGACCTGCTCGCGCAGCAGCGCGCGATCGGCAGCGGCCTCCCCGGCCTGGTGGACGGCCCACCCGCCGAGGCGGCCTTCACCGAACCGCAGGGTCTGGCGCTGCTGCCGCCGCAGGTCGCCGCCCGCACCGGGTACGACGTCGTCGTCGCCGACCGCGGCGCCCACGCCCTGCGCGGGGTGCGCCTCGCCGACGGGCACGTGCGCACCGTCGCCGGCACGGGCCGGCAGCTGCGGCGCCGGGCCGGCGGCGGGCCGGCGCTCGCGCAGGACCTGTCCTCCCCGTGGGACGTGGCCTGGTTCGACGGCCAGGTGCTCGTCGCGATGGCCGGCAGCCACCAGCTGTGGGCGTTCGAGCCGCTGGACGGCGTGGTGCGCGTCGTCGCCGGCACCACCGCGGAGGGGTTGCGGGACGGCCCGGCGGAGTCGGCGTGGCTGGCGCAGCCGTCGGCGCTCGCGGTGCAGCGCACCGGCACCGGTGAGGTGGCCTGGTTCGCCGACGCGGAGACCTCCGCCCTGCGCTCGCTGCGCCGTACCGGGCCGGTGGACCGCACCGTGCCCGTCGTCACCGACGACCGGATGGCGAACGCCGACCCCGTCGCCCGTCCCGGCCACGTCGTCGCCACCGCCGCGGGGACGGGGCTGTTCGACTCCGGGTTCCGCGACGGGCCCGGCGCGGACGGCCCCGAGGGGGCGCGGGCGCTGCTGCAGCACCCGCTGGGCGTGGCGGTGGCGCCGGACGGCTCGGTGCTGGTCGCCGACACCTACAACGGCGCGGTGCGCCGCCTGGACCCCGCCACCGGTGAGGTGACCACCCTGGCCGACGGCCTCGCCGAACCCGCCGACGTGCTGGTCCTCCAGGGCGGGAGCGGGGGCGCGGCCCTCGTCGTCGTGGAGTCCGCCGCGCACCGCCTGACGCGCCTGCCGCTGCCGGACGTGCTGCGCGACGGGGGTGGCGAGCGGCGCGACCCGGTCGTCCTGCCACCGGGACGGGTGCACCTGGCCGTGGCCGTGCGGCCCCCGGCCGGTCAGGAGCTCGACGAGCGCTCCGGCGCACCGGCCGCCCTCGACGTGCGCGCCGACCCGCCCGGGCTGCTGCGCGCCGGCGCCGGCGCGGGGACCGGCCTGCACCGGTGGCTGGAGCTCGCCACGGCGGGCGGCGCGCACGGCGTGCTGCGCGTGGAGGTGCAGGTCGCCACCTGCGACGCGGGCAGCGGGCCGGGCGCGGCGTGCCGCCTGCACCGCAGCACCCTGCGGGTCCCCGTCCGGGTGGACCCGGCCGCCGTCGCGGACCTGCTCCTGGAGGTCGCTCCGGGTGCGCCGGACAGCTCTACTGCCGGTAGCCCTCCACCTCGCTGACGGGCCGCTCGTCCGCCTCGTCGGGGTTCAGGCCCGCGTTGCGCTTCGCCTCGCGCTGGCGCAGCAGGTCCCACAGCTGGTCCAGCTTCTGCTCGGCGTCCTTCAGCTCCGCGTGCTCCTGCTGAGCCGAGAGCTTCCCCTCGGCCAGCGCCGCGCGCAGCGCGTGCTCGCGCTCGACGAGGCTGTTGATCCGCTCGTGGATGTCGTGCTCGTCCATGCGGGCATCCTCGTCGCGCGGTGCGCTCCCCGCACCCCGCGCCGCGCCGAGCGGCGCGGGGGACCGAGCTGCGCCAGGGTGGGGCCAGCGGTGCGGACGCCCCGCGACGACCACGCGAGGAGGACCCGGTGAGCGCCCCGACGAACGACGGCCACGACGCTGCACTGACCGCGCTGAGGGCTGCGCCCTCCGCGCGCGGGGTCGCCGTCGTCACCGGCGGCTCCGCCGGGCTGGGCCGGGCGGTCGTGCGCGAGCTGGCCGGGCGCGGCTGGGACGTGGCCGTGCTGGCCCGCGGGCGCGACGGTCTGGCCGGGGCCGTGCGCGACGTCGCCTCCCGCGGCCGTCGCGCGCTGGGCGTGGTGTGCGACGTCGGCGACCACGAGGCCGTGGACGCCGCCGCGGCCCGCGTGGAGGCCGAGCTGGGCCCGATCGAGGTGTGGGTGAACAACGCCATGGCCAGCGTGTTCGCCGAGTTCTGGGACGTCGACCCGGCCGACTACGCGCGGGCCACCGCCACCACCTACTTCGGGTACGTCAACGGCACCCGCGCGGCCCTGGCCCGCATGCGCCCGCGCGACCGCGGACGGGTCGTGCAGGTCGGCTCGGCACTGGCGCACCGGGGGATCCCGCTGCAGTCGGCGTACTGCGGCGCCAAGCACGCGATCGTCGGGTTCACCGAGAGCGTCATCACCGAACTGCTGCACGAGGGCAGTTCGGTCACCGTCTCGATCGTGCACATGCCGGGGATGAACACCACGCAGTTCGGGTGGGTGCGCTCGCGGTTGCCCAAGCACCCGCAGCCGGTGGCGCCCATCTACCAGCCGGAGCTGTGCGCGCGTGTCGTCGGCGACGTCGTGGACCGCCCCCGCCGCACCACGTGGGTGGGGGGGTCCACGATCGGCACGATCCTGGGCAACCGGGTCGCCGCGCCGCTGCTGGACCGCTACCTGGCCCGCACGGGCGTCGACGGCCAGCAGACCGACCAGCCGAGGGGCACCATGGTCGGCGACTACCTGCACGAACCCGTGCCCGGCGACCACGGCGCCCGCGGGCCGTTCGACGAGCAGTCGCACGAACGCAGCCCGCAGGTGTGGGCGCTGCGGCACCGGCGCGTGCTGGGCGGTGCGGCCGCCGGGGCCGCCGCCCTCACCGCGGGGCTGCTGGCGCGCTCCCGGCGCTGACGCCGGCGCGCACGTCCACCTCGCCGCGCGCGGCGGCGACCGCGGCGGTCTCGCGGCGCACGTGGTGGCGCCGGCACAGCACCTCGTAGGCGATGGTGCCCACCGGCCCGACGTCCAGGGTGCCCTCGCGCTCGCCGACGTCGCCGACGACGACCTGCTCCCCAGCGACGACCATGGCCCCGTCGACGGTGCGGGCGTTGTGGGTGGCGCGCGCCCCGCACCAGCACAGCGCCTCCACCTGCGGCACCTGCACCCGGTCGGCGAGCTCGACGAGGCGGGCACTGCCCGGGAACAGCCGTGTCCTGAAGTCGCTGGTGATCCCGAAGGCGAACACGTCGACGCCCAGGTCGTCCACGACGCGGGCGAGCTGCTCGACCTGCTCGGGGGAGAAGAACTGCGCCTCGTCGGCGACGACGTAGTCGACGGGCCGCTCGCGGTGCCGCCGGGACACCTCGTGCCAGAGGTCGGTGTCCTCGGCGACCTCCAGGGCGGGGCGGGCCAGGCCGATGCGGCTGGAGATCACGGCCTCGCCGGAACGGTCGAAGCGGGTGAACAGCAGCCCCTGCCGGCCCTGCACGCGGTGGTTGTGGTCGACCTGCAGCGCGAGCGTCGACTTCCCGCAGTCCATCGTCCCGGAGAAGAACACCAGCTCGGCCACGGGCGACCATCCTGCCGCACCCGCGGAGCCCTCCCGTCCCCGCGCGCGGCCGCTCGCCGCACCCGCCACCACGGGAGGGGCGGAGGTGGCGGGTGCGGGGAGCGCGTGGTGAGGTGGAGCGGTGAGCACCGGAGAGGACCCCGAGCAGGACGACGCACCGCACCGCCGCGGCCCCGACCGCCGCCGGCTCGTCGACCTGACCCGCGCCGAGCGCGGTGAACCGGAACGCCGCCGCTTCATCGGCGTCGACCGCCGCGGCCCCGGCGACTCGACCCCCGTGCCCGAGCTGGAGGACGACCAGGACGTCCCGCCGCGCCCCGAGGAGGACGTCGCCGACGCCGGCGAGGACCGCTGACGGGCCCCCGCCGGCTCCTCTCAGGCCAGCGAGCTGAACGCCTCCACGTCCCGGATCTGCCCCGACACGATGATCACGTCGTCGGCGGACAGCACCGTCTCCGGTGTCGCGTACGTGAACCCCTCGCCGGGGCGGTGGTGCGCCACGACCGTCACGCGGTAGGTGCTGCGCAGCTTCGCGCCCGCCAGCGTCTGCCCCACCAGCGGCGTGGGTGCCGTCGTCTTCGCCATCGCGAAGCCGTCCTCGAACTCGATGTAGTCGAGCATCCGCCCGCGCACCAGGTGCGCCACGCGCATGCCCATCTCGTGCTCGGGCCGGATCACCTTGTGCGCGCCGAGCTGCGACAGGATCCGCGCGTGCGAGTCGCTGATCGCCTTGGCCCACACGTTGCGGATGCCGAACTGCAGCAGCGTCGACACCGTCAGGATGCTCGCCTCGAGGTTCGTGCCGATGCCCACCACGGCCCGGTCGAACTCGTGCACCGACAGCTGCCGCAGCGCCTCCTCCCGGGTGGAGTCGGCCACCACGGCGTGCGTGAGGTGCCCGGCAAGCTCCTCCACGAGCTTGGGGTCGCTGTCGATGCCCAGGACGTCCACCTGACCGTCCTCCATGAGCTCCAGCGCCAGCGACCGGCCGAACCGGCCCAGGCCGATGACCACCACCGACCGCGGGCGTGTGAGTGCGGACCTCCTAGCCAATGATCGGCCTCCCTTCGGGGAACTCGTACAGGCGGCGGCGCTCGCGCAGGGCCAGCGCCGCCCCCAGGGTGATCGGGCCCAGCCGGCCCAGGAACATCAGCACGGCCAGGATGACCTGGCAGGAGTCCGGCAGCTGCATCAGCAGCCCGGAGGACAGCCCCACGGTCGCGAACGCGGAGATCACCTCGAACAGCACCGCGTCCACGGGCGCGCGGGTCAGCTCCACGATCACCAGCGTCGCCACCACGATCACCGCGAGCGACACCAGCGCCACCGTCAGGGCCTGCCGGTACACGCGCTCGGCGACGCGGCGCCCGAACACCGACACCGACTGCTCACCGCGGAACTCGGTGAACACGACGATCAGCAGCAGCGCGAACGTGGTCACCTTGATGCCGCCGGCGGTGCTCGCCGACCCGCCGCCGATGAACATCAGCACGTCCATGACGAGCCACGAACCGCCGTTCATCTGGCTGATGTCCACCGAGTTGAACCCCGAGCTGCGCGTCGCGGTCGTCTGGAACAGCCCGGCCAGGGGCCGGGCCCACCACTCCAGGGCTCCCAGCGTCGCGGTGTTGCGCCACTCGTTCACGGTGAGGAACACCCACCCGAACACCGTCAGCGCCGCGGACGTCACCAGCGTCAGCTTCGTGTGCAGCGACCACTCCCGCGGCACGCGGAACCGCCGGCGCAGCTCCAGCAGCACGGGGAACCCCAGGCCGCCCAGCGTGCTGGCGGTCATGACGGGCCCGCACATCCACAGGTCGGTGGCGAAGCCGGTCATGCTGTCCGAGCGCAGCACGAACCCCGCGTTGTTGAAGGCCGAGACCGCCAGGAACCCGCCCTCGCGCACCGCGTCGAGCAGGCTCGCCTCGTAGGCCAGGAACAGGCGCGCGGACAGCACCACCGCGGTCACCAGCTCCACCAGCAGCGAGACCCGCACCACGCCCACCAGCACCGAGCGCACGTCGCCGAGCTCCAGGCCGCGCGACTCCGTCGCCGTCAGCATCCGCGAGCGCAGCCCCAGCCGCCGGGAGGCGAACACGCCCAGCAGCGAGGCCGACGTCATGATCCCGAACCCGCCGACCTGCGCCAGGGCCAGGATCACCACGAGCCCGAAACCCGACCAGTGCTCGCGGGTGTCCACCACGACGTGCCCGGTGACGCACAGCGCGCTCACCGCGGTGAACATCGCGTCGACGAAGTCCGCGCCGCCCGGCCCGCGCCGCGCCGCGGGGATCCACAGCAGCGCCGTGCCCAGCGCGACGGCCGCCGCGAACGCCAGCGCCACGACCTGGGCCGGGTGCCGCAGCAGCTTGCGGCGGTAGCCGGGGAGCGGCCCGGTCGGATCCACCTGCACTGCCTCCAGCTCGGGCGGGGCCTGGGTGCGGCCCGGTCGCGATCAGGCTACGGGCAGCGGGGCGGCGGCAGGTGCGGGCCCGCGCGCGGCGCGGGGCGCATCAGGTGCCGTCCAGCTCCGCGCCGGGGACCTCCAGCAGGTCCAGCACCTCCTCGCGCCCGAAGAACCGGGCCGCCTCCAGCGCGCTCGGGGTGCCCGCGTAGGGGTCGGCGTCGGCGTCCACCAGGGCCGCCACCACGTCCCGGTACCCGCGGAAGACGGCGGCCGTCAGGGCCGTGCGGCCGGCGGCGTCCACGGCGTCCGGGTCCGCGCCGCGCTCCAGCAGCGCCCGCACCGTGCCCGGGTGCCCGTGGTAGGCGGCCAGCACCAGCAGGCAGTCGCCCGCGGAGTCGGTGGAAGCCACCGGCACCCCGGCGTCCAGGTAGCCGCACAGCTCCCGGGTCAGGCCCCGGCGGGCGGTCTCGAACACGCGGTGCGCCAGCTCCAGGGCGCGCTCCTCGCCGGCGTCGCGCGGCCCCACGGGCTCGGCCCAGCGACCGCCGTCCTCGCCCCGCCCGGTCACGGCGTCAGGGTAGGACCGCCGCCCGGGCCCCGCACCCCTGCGCGGCGGCGCCGCCCGGTCCCGGCCGTCCGGCCGCGGCCGCTCAGTCCTGCTCGAGGACCGCGTCCACCGTCGTCATCGCCGTGCTGAGCCCCGCCAGGTACGCCCGCGACACCTCGTACACGGCGTGCCCGGCCTCCCCGAGGCGCTCGGGGTCGTCGTCCTCGTAGGACAGCACCGCCCGCAGCGCGCGGCCCACGTCCCCGCGGCCCTCCAGCAGCGCCGCGCGCACCGACAGCGCCACCCCCGTCGTCTCGACCAGCTCGTCCTCGGCCAGGCCCAGGACCGTGGCCACCCCGGAGAGCAGTCCCACCGTGTACGCCACGTCGGCGTCCGTCGGCACCAGCCGCGCGCACGCCGCCGCCCGCGCCAGCACCGTCGTCAGCGACTCGGTGTCCACGCTCGTCACGCCGCCCAGCAGCATCAGCACCACCCACGAGCACAGCTGACGGCGGCCCAGCAGCACGATCGCCTGCCGCAGCGAGGACACCTCCTGGGTGCTGTACCCGGCCGAGGACACGGTGCGCAGCACGCGCAGGCTCAGCCCCGGGTCGGAGGACACCAGCTGCTCGATCTCGCCGATGGGTGCGTCGCTGCCCGTCAGCGCCCGCACCAGGCGCAGGCACACCAGCTGCGACGGCGTCAGGCTCACCGACTCCAGGGTCACCGGGTGCTGCAGGCCGTAGCCCTGGAAGAGGTCGCAGCCCGCGGCGGCGCACCGCTCGAACTCGGCGTCGTCCTCCACCCGTTCCACGATCACCAGCGCCGACGGGTTGTGCCGGCGCACCAGCGCCACCACCTCCTCGAAGCGCTCGCCGGTGGCGGCCAGGTCGACCTTGACGTACTCGGCGCGCGCCACGGCCGGCAGCCGGCTCTCCTCGCCGTCGAAGTCGTCCACGGCGATGCGGTAGCCCTGCGCCTGCAGCCGGTCCAGGCCGGTCAGGAGCTCCTCGTCGACCTCCACGTCCTCCAGCAGCTCCAGCACGACCTGCCGGGGGGAGCACGGCACCGGCAGCTCGCCGGTGAAGAAGCCGCGGGTGAGGTTGATGAACAGCGGCTTGTCCCCGGCGATCTGCTCCACGCCGAAGTCGCCGAAGGTGGCGCTGATGACCTGGGAGGTGGCGTGGTCCTGCTCCGCACCGCTGGACAGGTCGGCGGTGGTGCCGCCGTGGGCGCGGAACAGCAGCTCGTAGGCGACCAGGTCGCGCTCGCCGTCGTAGATGCCCTGCCGGCCCACGCGGACCGTGGAGACGCTCGCCCCGGCCTGGCCGCCCGGCGCGACGAGGCGGGAGCGCGCCGTCACGGCGTCGCTCCCGGTGCGGCGGCCCCGGCCACCCGCGTGGTGCTCCTCACGCCTTCCTCTACGGCTCGCCGGGCCGCGACCTGTAGCCCCGGGGGGCCGGCGCTGGGCCGAACGGGTGCCGCGCGCCTGCGGGGCGGGCCGCCGGGGACGGCGCGAGCGGGCGCGGGCACCCCCGGGTCACACGCGGGTGCGGTGGAAGCGGGCCGCCGACCGGCTGGGGGTGGGCCCCCGCTGCCCCTGGTAGCGCGAGCCCGACGCGCTGCTGCCGTAGGGGTGCTCCGCCGGGGAGGACAGCCGGAAGAAGCACAGCTGGCCGATCTTCATGCCCGGCCACAGCGTGATCGGCAGCGTCGCCACGTTCGACAGCTCCAGCGTCACGTGCCCGGAGAAGCCGGCGTCGATGAAGCCGGCCGTCGAGTGCGTCAGCAGGCCCAGCCGGCCCAGGCTGGACTTGCCCTCCAGCCGCGCCGACACGTCGTCGGGCAGCGTGACGACCTCGTAGGTGGAGGCCAGCACGAACTCGCCCGGGTGCAGGATGAAGGGCTCGTCCGGCTCCACCTCCACCAGCCGCGTCAGCTCCGGCTGCTCCTGCGCCGGGTCGATCACGGAGTACTTGTGGTTGTCGAACAGGCGGAAGTAGCGGTCGATGCGCACGTCCACGCTGGAGGGCTGCACCATCGACGGCTCGGACGGGTCGATCACCACCCGCCCGGCAGCCAGCTCACGGCGGATGTCGCGGTCGGAGAGCAGCACGGCGTCACGGTACCGCCGCGCCGGGGCCCCCGATGGAGCCCCGGGGGAGCCCCGACGCGGGGGAGGGGGCTGGACCAGGCCGCCGCGTCCGTTACAGTGGTGCCGTCCCGGCGAGCGGTGCCGGGACGCGCGGGTGTAGTTCAATGGTAGAACTTCAGCTTCCCAAGCTGATAGCGCGGGTTCGATTCCCGTCACCCGCTCAGCGCGAGGCCCCGGTCCGGTGGACCGGGGCCTCCGTCGTCCCCGGGGGCCCTCCCGGGCTCCGTCCCGGACGTCGAGTGGCGGACCGGGCGGCGGGACGCGACGGTGTCCGCCGTGTTCCTCACCGACCTCGGCTCCCCGTGGCCGCTCCTGCCCAGCGTCATCGGCCTCGTGGTCTCCGCGGTCGTCATCGTGCTCACCGGCACCCGCATCACCGCCGTCGCCGACGAGATCGCCGACCGGACGGGTGCGGGGGAGGCGCTCGCCGGGGCGGTGCTGCTGGGAGCGACGACGTCGCTGCCGGGCCTGGTGACGGTGGCCGTCGGCGGGCTGTCCGGGGACGCGCAGTTCACCTTCGCCAACCCCGTGGGCGGCATCCTCATCCAGACGGTGTGGCTGGCCATCGCCGACCTGTTCTACCGCCGCGTGAACCTGGAGCACGCGGCGGCCTCCAGCGAGAACCTCATGCAGGCCCTCGTCCTCGTCGCCCTGCTCGCGGTTCCCCTGGTGGGTTTCGCCACCCCCGAGCTGTCCCTGTTCGGGATCCACCCCGCCACGTACGCGATCCCGCTGCTCTACGCGGGCGGGCTCGTGCTGGTGCGCCGGCTGCACGACGACCCGATGTGGAAGCCCGTCGTGACCGACGACACCGTCGAGGACGTGCCCCAGGAGGGCACGGGCGTCAGCGACCGCCGCCTCGGTGTCTCCTTCGTCCTGCTCGCGGTGACGATGGCGATCGCCGGTTACGTCGTGGGGCGCTCGGGGCTGGGGGTCGTCTCGGCCACCGGCGCCTCCGGCGGTCTCGTGGGTTCCACCCTGACCACCGCGGTGTCGTCCCTGCCCGAACTCGTCACCCTCATCGCCGCGGTCCGGATGCGCTCCCTCGCCCTGGGAGTCGGCGACATCATCGGCGGCAACGTCTTCGACGCCCTGCAGATCGCGGTGGCCGACGCGTTCTACCGCGAGGGCCCGATCTACGCCGACGCCGGTGCCTCCGGCCTGCTGCTGCTCGCCGCGGGCCTGCTCATGAGCGCCCTGCTCGCGGCCGGGCTGCTGCTGCGAGGCCGCCACGGCGTCGGGTTCGAGGGCATCGGCATCCCGGTCGTGTGGGTGGGGGCGGTGGTCGGCGTCAGCCTCCTGTGACGGGCGCCGCCGGTCCGCGGCCATCCCCCCGGGCGCCGAGGGCGGCCCGGCGCAGCCGTTCGCGGAACTCGGCGGCCGGCACGGGCCGGCCGAGGTGGAAGCCCTGCACCTCGTCCACGCCGAGGGCCCGCAGCGCGCGCAGCTGCGCCTCGTCCTCGACGCCCTCGCCGACGACCTGCAGCCCCAGCGCGTGCCCCAGGTCCACGACGGCGCGCACGATCGCGGAGTTGCTGCGCGAGCCGTTCAGGTCGGCGAGGAAGGTGCGGTCGAGCTTCAGCGAGGTCACGGGCAGCCGCTGCAGCCAGGCCAGCGAGGAGTAGCCGCTGCCGAAGTCGTCGAGCGCGACCCGCACGCCGAGGGCGCGCACCTCCTCCAGGGTCCGCACGGCGCCGGGCAGGTCGGTCAGGACCTGCCCCTCGGTGATCTCCAGCTCCAGCCGCTCCGCGGCCAGGCCGCTGCGGGCCAGGGCGGCGCGCACCTGCCCCACGAGGTGGGGGGAGGCGATCTGGCGGGCCGCGAGGTTGACCTGCACGACCGCGGTGCTCCCCAGCCGGGGCCAGCCGGCGGCCTCGGCGCACGCTTCGCGCAGCACCCAGTCGCCCACGTCGAGGATGCCGGCGCTGTCCTCCAGGACGTCCAGGAACGCCCCCGGCAGCAGCAGTCCGTCGGTGGGGTGGCGCCAGCGCAGCAGGGCCTCGGCGCCGGTGACGACCCCGGAGGCGAGGTCGACCTTCGGCTGGTGGTGCAGCTCGAACTCGCCGCGCTCCAGGGCCACCGCCAGGCCCGCCTCGGTGCGGTAGCGGTGCAGGGACTGCTCGCGCATGGTGTCGCTGAACAGGCGCGACTGCCGCCGCCCGTCCTGCTTGGCGGCGTACAGGGCGGTGTCGGCCTCGCTGAGCGCCCGGTCGGCGGGCACCGGCTCGGTGAGGGTCGTGACGCCCACCGACACCCCGACGTGGACGTCGGTGCCGGCGATGCGGCAGGTCGCCGGCACGGCCGAGCGCAGCCGCTCGGCCAGGTCGAGCCCGGTCGCGCCCGGCTCCAGGTCCTCGCACAGGACGACGAACTCGTCGCCGCCGATGCGGGCGATCGTGTCCGCCGGGCGCAGCGCGGCGTGCAGGGACGAGCCCACGAGCTGCAGGAGCTGGTCACCCACCCCGTGCCCGAAGGTGTCGTTGATCTGCTTGAAGCGGTCGACGTCGCAGTACAGCACCGCCAGCGTCGACGGCCGCCGCTCCAGCCGGGCCAGCGCCTGCTCCAGGTGGTCCAGCAGGAGGCGGCGGTTGGCCAGGCCGGTGAGCGGGTCGTGCAGCGCCTGCGTGTGCAGCAGGCCCTGCGCCCGCCGCAGCTCGGTGATGTCGCGGAACTGCTGCACGACGTGCTCGGTGCCCGCGGCGCGCACGTAGGACGAGTAGGTGCGGCCCGCGATGGCGGGGTCGGCGCCGGGGTAGGACGCCTCGTACTCGAAGCGCACCTCCCCGCCGTCGCGCAGCAGCTCCACCATCGGCACGAACAGGGAGGTGTCCTGCCCCGCCCAGACCTCGAGCATGCGCCGCCCCTGGAGGGCCTTGCCCGCGTTGCGCTCGGCGGCGCCGTTGGCGAGCTCGTAGTGGAAGTCCACGACCCGGCCGCTGCCGTCGCGCACCGCGGACAGGACCGTCAGCGCGTCCTCCGGGTGCTCCAGCAGGGCGTCGGCCAGCGCTCGGACCGCGTCGGGGGGCACCACCACGAGGCTGATCGTGTCAGGGCCGGCGGGCCGGGCGCAGCCCGGACGGGTGCTCCCGGCCCGCCGTGCCCGGCACGGGCGTGGCGCCCTGGGGGGGCTACGGGAACCTG
>NZ_JBJLRI010000078.1:0-17703 GCF_050871405.1 Kineococcus esterisolvens | reverse complement strand
GTGCGGCGCTGGGGCGCCGCACGTCCTGCAGCCCTGCGGGCTGCCCCGGCGCGCTAGGGCGTGCCGGAAGGACCCGCGCCGGTAGACTCAGGTGACCGGGATGCGAGGTATGACTAGCGTTACGCTGGCGCTTCACGGCTAGCCACCTCGCTGCCCGCTCGCTTCGCTCGCTGGCAGGGCTCGCCCTGGGGGCGAGCTAGTGCTGGCTCACTTCGTTCGCGCAGCACGCCCGGCGCCAGGGCGCCGGGCAAGGGCACCGCTCGGTGCGCCACCTGCGGGTGGTGCACCGGCAGGAAAGGGAGGCCGCGATGGCAGCGGAGCGCACGCGCACGGTGGCGGTGCGGTTGAGCCCGGAGGAGCACGCGGCGTGGGAGGCGGCGGCTGCTGCGGCGGGGCGGGGGCGGTTGGGGTCGTGGGTGCGCGATGAGGTGAACGCGCGGCTTGCGGAGGGCACTGATGCGGGTGCGGTGCGGGCCCGGGGTGGGCGCGCGAAGAGCACGTCGGGTGGTGCGCCGGGTGGTGCGGGTGTGGGTGTGGGCGTGGATATGGAGTTGGCGGAGGTGCTGGCGCGTTCGTCGGTGCTGCGCGGTGAGCTCTCGCGGGTGGCGAACAACTTGAACCAGGCGGTGCATGCGGTGCATGTGCACGGGGTGCAGTCGGGGGTGCTGGCGCAGCTGCGGGCGGCGGTGGTGGAGGTGCGCGCGGTGATGACGCTGGTGCAGGAACGGGTGGCGGCATCGGGTGCCTCGGCTGCTGCTTCGAGGGGTGGTGCCGGCACGTCGGCGACGTCGCCGGGAGCGTCGAGAGGGGCTGCGGTGGCCGCGGCGGCGAAGGGGAAACGGGCGCCGCGGCGGGTGGCGCCGGCGACGCCGAGTGCGCCGTTCGGCACGCCGCTGAGCGCACCGTCGAGCGCGCCATCCAGTGCACCGTCGAGCACACCGGGGCCGGGGGATCGGCCCGTGCAGCGGCCGGGGCAGCAGCCGGTGAACCCGTGGATCACCGGCGGTGGTGCGGGTGGTGGTGGACGGTGATCGCGAAGATCACCCGGGGGGAGCGGGCGGGGGATCTGGCCGCGTATCTGCACGGGCCGGGCACGAAGGAGGAGCACGTGTACGCCGGGCGGTCCGGTGGTGCGGTCATCGGCGGCAACGTGTGCCTGGACGGCAGCCGGGACGGCACCACGTGGGCGTGGATCCTCACCGACGCAGCGCGCACGAGGCCGGACATCACGCGCCCGATCTGGCACGCCTCGCTGCGCTGCGCACCGGGGGACCGGACCCTGTCGGATGAGGAGTGGGCGGAGGCGGCGGCGGTGTTCGCCGAGGCGATGGGCTTCGTGGATCCCATCGGCTCGGACGTGCCGTGGGAGCAGCGCGCGACGCAGCCGTGGGTGGTGGTGCGCCACGGTGATGACCACGTGCACGTCGCGGTGTCGCGGGTGGGCTTCGACGGGCGGGTCTGGCACGCGCGGCAGGACTACCGCCAGGCGCAGGCGGCGTGTGTCCAGCTGGAGCAGCTGTACGGCCTGAGCGTCGCCCCGCGCACCTCGACGAAGGAGACGCAGCGCACCGCCGATCACCAGCTCAGTGCCGGGGAGTGGCGGCGCGGGCAGCGCACCGGGGCCGCTCCGGAGCGGGTGCAGCTGGCCGAGCGGGTACGCGCCGCCGTGGACGCGGCAGCAGGTGCGGGGCGGGAGGGTTTCGAGGCCGCGCTGGAGCGCGCGGGCGTGGGGTACCGCGCGAACGTGGCGGCCAGTGGGCGGGTCAGCGGGTACTCCTTCACCCTGCCCGGACATGTCGATCAGGCGGGGGAGGCGGTGTGGTTTCGCGCTTCGCAGCTGGACCGGGCCCTGTCGTGGTCGAAGGTCGCCCCCGTCCTCGAGACACCGGCGCAGGCGCCGGACGTGGTGGTGCCCAAGCGGGCGCTGGAGTCCCGCGCCCGGCACGAGCGGCGCACCGAGCAGGCACAGGCCGAAGCGGTCGCGCAGCAGCAGACGCAGCGGCTTCAGGCGCTGCCGGAGGTGGTCGCCGCGCGGGTGAGCGGTGATGACGCGTGGTGGGCGCAGCGCCGGCGTGGTGGGGAGCAGGCGGGTGCGGCGATCGCTGCGCGGGCGCGTGAGGAGGCGCACCTGGAGCAGATCCGCCGGCTGCGTGAGGCCTCCTTCGGTGCCGCGCCCGGCCAGGGTGGTGCGCGCACGGGGTCCGCGGAGCAGGCAGCGACGCGGGCGGTCACGGCGGCCGTGCGAGCGGCGCAGGCAAGACCGAACCGCGCGGGTGGCGACCGCTCTCGTGGTGCCGGGCGTGAGGACGGACTGGGACGCTGAGCCTCACCGGCAGCGAAGCGAACGCGCTACGTCAGCGGGATGACCGTGCGTGTCGGCGAAGCGATCTCCAACGCCCTCCTCCGTAAAGGAGGGGGAATGGCCTTAGCGGCGACGAGATCGAGCTGCACCCTCAATCGGTCGCGGAGTCGACCCTGCGCCTGCTGCGTCGCTGGAGCGCGCGGGCGAGGCCTTGGCAGGCGAAGGTCGCCGGCAGCAGGAGGAGGGCTCCTCGCACGTAGGGCACGGGCCCTTCGATCAGCGTTCCGGTGGACCGTAGCGATTGACGTGCGCGACGCGTGTGGGGAAGCAGGACGGTCACGGCGGTGAGGACTCCCGTGGAGTAGCCCCCCAGCCAGCAGCTGGCGGCGAGGTGGGTGAGGACATGGCCCTGCAGGCCGGCCAGCACGTACTGGTAGAGGGGATCGCCTCCTGCCGAGCGGCGGCCTCGCTCGGTGGCGAAGGCCACCAGCACTCCCATCAGGGCGATGGCCGTGGCGGCTTCGACGGTGCTCACCTCCACCCGCTCGGCGGCGCGGCGGGCGGTCGGTGACGGCGAGCCGCGCAGGCGGGTGGCGAGGCGTCGTGAGGTCGCGGCCATGGTCAGGGCTTCTTCGAGGTCGTGGACGAGCCAGGTGAGGAAGAGTTCCGCGGCCAGCGCACGCTCACGGCTGCTGGGCGTCACCACCGCTGCCAGCGGCCGGCGTCGGTTCGCGCATGGGGAGGGGCGCACCGGGTCAGCATGCCGTTGGTCACCTCGTTGCGTGCGCACGAGCCCACTCGCAGCCGCCCGCACTTCGACAGATGAGTGAAGTCCTCGATCGACCATGATCGCGCCTGGACGCCCCCATGAGCACATCGGCTGCGGCTGGGCACTGGCCGGTGGTGAGGGGCGGCGCGCATGCTGGAGGGGTGCCCGTGTACGTGGTCTCCCTGGTGGTGGACGAAGCGCGCCCGGACGCTGAACCCTCCAGCGGCCTGCAGGGCCAGGTGGTGGGCCAACCGCGGGTGGTGCAGCAGCGGTGGGATCGCAGCCGCTTCGACGTGCTGCACCGGCCGGGGGTGGTCTCGGTCCTGGGGCGGGTGTGGGCCCGCGACCCGGGAGGTGCGCACCGGCGGGCGGAGCAGCGCCTTCGCCGGTCGTGGCGGGTGCCGTTGGGGCAGGTGCGTGGGGCGCGGGTGCAGCGTCTGCGCTGGCACGTCGGGCGGCGTGGCCTGTACCGGGAGCTGGATGCGGTGCCGCCTCGTCCACGTGGTGGGGGGCCTGCTGCGGCGGGGGTGCGTCGGCCCGTGGGGTAGTGCTGGGCCTGCTCGGCTCGATGCGTGGTCGTGCCGCGAGGTGTCTTCGAGTGTGCGCGGACGGCGGGATGACTGTGAGGTCGGCGGCAAGAGCGCGCAGTGCCGGGTACCTCTAGCCGTGCGGCACCGATGGTGTGCGGTGGAGCGACGTCATCAGCCCGACGGCGGTTCCCCGCAGATCAGCGCGTGCGGGTCTGCTCCGGTGTGCGAGATTCGGCGCGCTGCGGCGCGTGGTGGTGCTTGGTGGACCACCGGAGCCAGTAGCCGGCCACGACCGCGGCTCCGGTCAGCGTGGCCAGCACGATGCCGGTGCGCGCTTGCGGGTACGCGAACAGCAGCAGTGACAGGCAGATCGCGCCACCCAGCACCAGCAGGGCGGCGATGGTCTTCTGCAGCACGGGCTCGTTCCCTTCCTCAGTGGGACTGCGGTCGTCCTCGACGCAGCTGGGACGGTGCCCGCCGGCTTGCTGCCGCGGTCGTGCGTGCGGCGTCAGCGCTGCGTCCGTGTGCACCCTGACCGTGATCCACGGGTGCACCACCTCATCCACCGTAGGCGCCTGGGCTGCAGCCGTCACGGTGGAGCGGAGGTGGGGCGGAGGTGGGGCGCTGCTTGCGCAGGTCTACGGGGTGTGACGTCCAAGGTCGCGAGGTCGCGGCCAGTCATGATCGCGCATGGCCAGCTGCGTGGTCGCTCACCGCGGCTTGCTCGGCAGCGATCGCGTACTTTCCGACCGCTCGACCATCGACAAGTCCGTGAAGTCGCCGGGCCGCCCTGGACCGCGCTCTGTCCGCGGGATGACCGTGAAGTCGTAGACCCGCCGTGACTGCCATCGGATCGCGGGATGACCGTGAAGTCGCCGTTAGACCCAGCGGGTGCGCAGCCACCGCACGCTCGCCTCGCCGGAGGCGTGGCGGCGTGCCTGCGCCTGCGCGCTCTGCAGCGGCACCGGGCGCGCCGCAGCGTGGCGCCAGTAGCTGGCGAGGGCGACGAGGAAGGAGTCCACCGCCCAGGGATCGGCGCCAGCGCCGCGGGAGCTGGCAACGAAGGCGTCCTCAGGCTGGACCGAGCCGGTGTCGGAGAGAAGTAGCAGGCAGGCGGTGTCGATCCACGCCTGCCCGGTGCAGGCCCGTCCCCAGTCCAGCAACGTCATCGCCGGGTTGCCCGCGGCGTTGGCGGCGCAGTCGATGTCGTCGGCGCCGTCCGCCCGCTGGCTGAGCATGACGTTGTCGTGGCGCAGGTCGAAGTGCAGCAGCACGTCCCCGGCGGCCGCCTGTTTCCAGCTCTCCTCCAGCGTCACCAGACGCTCCAGGTGCCGGCGTTCGAAGTCGCTGAGGTGCTCCAGGTGCAGCTCATCGCGGTGGCCGGTGCGGGCCAGGTCTCCGTAGGTGCTGCAGCGGCCGGCCATGCGCTCGGCCACGGTGGGCAGAGTGGACAGCGGCGCAGGGGTCAGCAGAGGTGCCGCGGCGTCGAGTGCGGCCAGGACCGCTCGTAGTTGCTGCGGAAGCCACGGTTCGGTGGGCTGGTATCCGGTGGCGACGTCGAAGCCGAGCACGATCCAACCCTCGTCTTCAACTGCCAGGCGCAGCCGCGGGGTGGGGACACCGGCGGGCAGGACCGCCGCCAGCTGTGCTTCGGCGCGGTAGTCCAGGCCGAAGGGGTCGGTGGTGCGGGCGGCCTTGAGGAAGAGCGCATCACCGGTTGCGGTGCGGGCGATGCCAGCGGGGCGATCGGCGGGGCGCTGGACTGCGGTGACGGCGTCGCTCCAGCTGGTGATGGGGGCGCCGAGTTCGGCGTGAGCGCAGTGGTGCACGGCCTTGGGCAGGGAGGTCCATGCCGTGTCGGTCATGGGGGCAGGCTCCCGTGCAGCAGGTGGTGGTGTCAGGTGGATTCATCGCGGCGCTCGATCTTCGGCAATATTCGGGTGATCCTCGTGCTCAGCTTGCACCCGGACATCGACATGTCGGGACGTAGCCGACGCACCGGTCGCCACGTCTACCTGATCAACTCCGGTTTCATCTGCGGCGGCCTCGCCCGGTGGCGATGAAGGCCACCGCGGACGCCACGGCCACCGTCGCGGCCGCGGCGACGGGGATGGCGTCCAGGACACCGCCGATGGGGCCGCCGAGGGGGGTGATGTAGGCCAAGCCCACGGTGAGCAGCCCCACCCCGAGCGTCCACACCCAGCAGTCGGACCGCCCGAAAGCTGCCACGGTGAACCCGAGCGCGGTCAGCAACAGGCAGAAGACGAGCAGGGCGTGTTCACCGCGCGCGGCGAGGTAAGTGCCGATACCGGCGCCGATCAACAGCAGCGCCACCGCGGCGCGCAGCGCCCGCGAGGTCGCGCCGCGGGCGCTGACCCGCTCCATCGGACCGAACACGTCGCGCAGCGGCAGCTGGGCGAGGGTGACGTGCACGACGGTCAACGGCCACACCAGCGGCAACGGCTGGCGGGTGACCCCCAGCACCTGCTGCTGCGAGACCAGACCCACCGCGACGATCACCGCCGAGCCGATGAGCGCGTACAGCCCGCCGTAGGCGCCCACCAGTCGCCACAGCCGTCCGGTGCGAGCGTTCACCGCCACCTGCCACTCCCGCTGGTCGTGGTGGTCATGCATCCACCGAGGTCACTTCGAGCAGGTCACCGTCTCGTTCGCGGTTCTCGCTCACAGGTTCCCGGTCACGACGTCGCAGTCGGCGATCACGTCGAACGCCGACTGCACCGCGGTGGGCACCGGTCGCGCCGGGGTCTGACCGGCCAGCACGGCGTCCAGCCACGGCCGGACCCGGTCCTGGGCATCGAGGATCAGCGGTGCCCGCTCGGCGGTGAACACCTCCCGGCACTGGTGCGGGCGCAGCAGCGCGGCGAGCACCCCGGATCGGGCGTAGCCGGCCGTGCCGCCCCCGGTGTCGTGGATGAGGGTGGGATCGAAGTCCAGCGGGGCTGCGCCGTCCAGGTCGGCGTAGTGGTCCAGGCGCGTGACCGTGTACCTGGCCGGTCGGGTGAAGTCGGTGCCCGCCAGCGTGCGGTAGGCCTTCGCCAGGGAGGTCTGCACCGGCACCAGCAGCCGCGTCCTCGAGGCAGGCCCGCACACTGCCGGGGCGCTGCCCACGCACCGGACGGGTTCGCTGCTGACGACGTAGACGCCCTCCCGCCAGGGCCACACCGCCGGCGCGAGCGCGGCGGCGAGCACCAGCGCCGTGCACGCGGCGAGCACGCCTCGCCGAGCCGGGGCGGGGCGGTGGGCCTCGCGGGCGGCGACGGCTGCGAGCAGGGCGAGGACGAGCGCGGCCGCGATGGTCGCCACCGCCTGCACCGCGGGGCGCTGCAGCCCGGTCAGGGTGCCGAACGTCGTCACCGCCTCGAACGGGCCGCGTCCCCAGGGTGAGGCGGCCACGGTGCCGGCCAGCACGGTGACGGCGGCCACCGGTGCGGCCACGAACCCGGTGATCGAGGAGGGCAGGAGCATCGCGACTGCGGTGCCCACCAGTCCGGCGGCGAGCAGGGGGGCGGCGATCTCGGCGAAGACCCACCAGTCGGTGACCCCGACGCCGTCGTGGGCGGTGACGAGGAGCGCGGCCACTGCCCAGACGACGACGTACGCCAGTACCGCCCACACCGTGATCGCAAGCCCCGGGGTGAGGACCTGCAGCCGGTGCCGGGCGGTGCCGAGCGTCAGGTGGGCCAGGGTGGGGCGGAAACGCCGGCCGGTGTCGAAGGCTGCCGCGGCGGCTACGAACGGGGTGGTGACCAGCACTGAGGCGGCGCTCAGGCGCGTTGCCCAGTCCAGCTCCAGGCGCCACTGCTGCTGGGTCAGCAAGGAGATCAGCACGAAGGCGGCGATGAGCACCGCCAGCGGGGTGCCGAGCCCGCGGCGCAGCCACAACCGCAGCCCGGTCACCGAGCCCCTCGCTCTCGTGCGCCCGGTGTGCCCGGTGCACCGTCGGGGTGGGTGCTCTCCGCGGCGATGGCGCGCAGGAATCCGGCTTCGACCGCGCTGCGGCGGCCGGTGACCTCGATGCCTTCGGTCAAGGCGGCGGTGGTGCCGTCGAAGACGACGCGCCCGCCGTCGAGGACGATGACGTGGGCGGCGAGGTCTTCGACGTCTTCGACGACGTGGCTGCTCAGCAGCACGGTGGCAGGCAGGGCGCGGATCAGCTCGACCATGCCGCGTCGCTGCTGAGGGTCCAGCCCGGTGCTGGGCTCATCGAGCAGGATCACTTCCGGCTGTGAGACGAGGGCTTGGGCCAGGGCCAGGCGGCGGGTCATGCCGCCGGAGAAGGTGCCGCACTTGCGGTCGGCGACCTCGTGCAGGCCGACCGCGACCAGGCACTCCTCAGCGCGGGCTGAGGCCGCTGAGCGCGGCAGGCCCCGCAGCCAGCCGAGGTAGGTGACGACGTCGCGGGCGGTGAGGTTGGCGGGAAAGGACGTCGCCTGCGGCATCAGCGACACCGCGGCCAAGGCGGCGCGGCGGTGCGTGCGGGAGTACAGGGCGTGTGAGGCGATGTGCACTGCGCCGGTCTTGGGGGTGAGCAGGCCCGCGCAGATCGACATCAGCGTGGACTTGCCGGCGCCGTTGACGCCCAGCAGTGCGGTCACGCCTGGCCCGACGGTGAAGGTGACCTCGGATAGCGCGTTCGCACCGGTGTACCTGAAGGAGATGCCCTCCACCTGTAGTGCGGCCATGCCAGCAGTCTGCCCGCTGGTGATCCATCTTCGGTGGACGCGGCCGTCGGGGAAGTACCGCTCTGGACTGCTCGGCATGCTCGGGTGCAGGCCCGTGACTCTGCTCTGGGACTGCACGCTCATCAGCGGTAGGCGGGTGATCGTCGTGCTCAGCTTGTGCCCGGACATCGGCATGTGCGGTAAGTCGAGGCGGTCGCCTGCCCCGTAGATAAAGGACGTTCTCTGCGGGCCTCTGAAGGTGTCGCATCGCTTGCCCGGATCAGCGCCCATCGACTCAGCCGGGTCCGAGTCTGCAGCCAGGCGGAGGCGCTGGGCCTGAAGCGCCAGGCACGTTCGGCAACGTGCCGAACAGCACTGGCAGCCCTGCACTACGTGGGCGGCGGGAAGGTGGTCACCCCCCGGCCAGGGCGTTCCACTTCTCTGGGGAGCCGCCCCACGGCATGCCGTATACCTCGATCGTGGCGGGCTGCTGGGGCAGCCCGGTGAGGTCCATAACGGAGAAGGGCACGGTGCCCGAGGCCGGGAGGGCGTTGACGTAGCCGGTAGTGCCGGTTAGCAGCTTGCCGCTGTCATCGCGGTACAGCGCCGTGACGGCCATCGACCCCACCGCCTCGCTGAAGGGGTTGGCCAGCTCTCCTACCACCTTGCGGGAGTGATTCTCCCCAGTCCGCTGGATCCCGGTGGCCGTGAAGGACGGGTAGTCGGCGGGAGTGGTCTGGGTCGGATACCAGTCCACCGTGGCGTAGGTGACCTCCAGGACGGCCGGCTCGGCCGGTGCGTTCAGCAGCCCGGCCCAGGCGATGTCGGCACCTGGGGGCAGGGCGTTGAGGGTCTGCTGATGGGTGGCCAGTACCTGCCCGCCGGCGTCTCGTGCGGTCACGGTGATGACGGGGAAGGCGCCGTAGTGGGTGGTGTTGGGGTTGCGCAGCAGAGCCGCCCAATGCAGGTACTTCTCCTCTCCCGTGCCGGGGGTGCTGGTGTAGGCGGACTCCACCACTGTGAAGGGCTGAGCCTGCGCCGAGGTGGTGGTGCTGCCTCCAGCCTCGGCGGAGGTGGTGCTCGGAGTCGGTTCGGTGGTGGAGGACGTGCACCCGGTGAGCAGCAGCGCGGCGGTGGTCGTCACCGCGGCCGCCCAACTGCGTCCTGTACGAGGAGGCCGGGCAGCCCTGCTCGCCTCGGTCAGAGCCTGCGGCTGTCGTGCATCGCCTCGCGTCATCAGTGCAGGCTAGAGGGCACCGTTCGGCGTGTGGCCGCCAGCGTCGAGGGCGCGGATCGACACCGTAAGGCCGGTTACGGGTCCTTGGACGCGTAGAAGTTGCGAGGTGAGGTGCCGATACTGCTAGAGCCGCTGTGGTACTCGCTCGGCCCTAGTGATCTTTTGGGTGATCCGTGGCAGAGCGTGGACTAGGCACACCAAGCCGCTAGCGACTAGCGTGCATGAGCTGCTCCATTTTCTATGGATTAGACACAAAGGTGGCCTACTGTGGAGAAACTAAGCAACTCTCAGCTAAAAAAGATTGGTAAGGCGTTGGTAGATGGAAGTGAAACCGACGATCAGTTAAATCAGCTCGACGAGCTCTTGTCTCGATGCGATGAAGTTCAAGTTCAAGCTAGCGAAGTACTAGCTAGGTCACTCTCCTCAGTTACGTTAACTTCCGGTGGGAAGCTTGAAGTCCGAGGGCGCGCAAAAACACTAATAACTTTGCGAGAAAAACTGGTTAGGATGGGAGGCCAGGCACTTCCGGTAATCCGCGACCTTGCGGGCTTGCGCATCGTGGGAGACATGACAATTACCGAGCAAGACATGGTTCTCAACCATGCATGCGATGCGTTGGGAGTAAGTGCAGAACAACGAAAAATTATTGATCGACGCCAGATTCCGATGCGTGGTTATCGAGCACTTCATGCTGAGTTTCAACTAGACGAAGTCCGAGTTGAACTACAGGTGCGAACTCAACTGCAGCATGTATGGGCTGAGGTTTATGAGCGGGCTGGCGATAAGTTGGGAAGATCGATTCGTTACCCGAATGATGAGTCAAGTCGGTCGGCGACTCCTGAAATTGCAGAATTTATCGGCACCATGGAAAATTTTTCGGCGATCCTACAACAACTAGAGGACGCCAGATCTCGGATATCTAACCTAAGCAACAATGCGGTTGGTTTAGATCCAAGTACGGGGGAGCCGTTCGGCATCTCCGACGTGGTAGCGGAAGAAGCCAAAATCAGAAGCTCACTCACCTCTAAATTGGTGGGCATTGGTCGTATGCTTGATGAGCTACCCGTGTCGAAGGAGGCGCAATGAAATCTTTTGTGTTGGTATACAACCGACCTACCGGAAAGCTGACTTATCGAGAATTTCCCGAGGGGAAGCGCCGCGAGGCATTCGCTTGGCGGTCCGAAGTGCAACGCTCGGTTGGCCCTAGCGATGAGGTTGTAGTCTTTCACGCGGATCGGCTTGAGGACTTAAAAAAAACTCATCGACGATACTTTGAGAATGCGGCTCAAATGAGTCGAAACTTATTTCGCCCCGAGGAGTAGGGTTGAACTCAAATCTCGATTTAGTTGGGGTAAGCCGAGCAGCACTCGATGCGAAGCGATCAGGAAGCGATTCCTACGCTGGAGAGGTCGACGAGGTCACGTAGCCGGATGGTGACACCGTCGCGGACAAAATAATCTGTCTGCTCTGCGCCTGGCGTCCACTCAGCTCCGGCAACTGCGTCCAGCAAGGTTGGCAAGTTCGGCGCAGTCGCTCTGCGGGCTCGTCGAGCGGCATCCTCAAACTTAGACAAGGTATAGACCGTCTGGGCGAGCGTGTTCAAGCCGTTGTTGATGGTTCCGCGCTTGAAGTCCTGGTTGGCTGACAGGCCGGAGAGGAGAACCTCGTCATAGGTGGGATCGAGGGCGATGTAGCGCAACTCCAGGTCTCCCCGGAGCGCTCTGAACCGACCGCCCGTCGGCCAAGGATTAGCGCCGGGGTCGTTTCCCTGCAGGACAACGTCGGTGCGGCCGAGCAGGGGAGCCGAGTTTTGCCGGGCGACATCAGGGAACTGCCCAACCGTGGTATCCACGAATCGATCCAAGGTGGGAAAGCGCAGCACGCAGTGTCCTACGAAGTTGTCGGTTTCCGTAAAGTATGGTTCGCCAACCCCATACGCAGTTCCACCTCCCCGCTTCATGTTGTGTACCTCGAGGCGAACTGGCTTGATTTCTACCGGTACGCCGAGAGCGGTGTAGACGATGCGCAGCTCATGAGCCGCTTGAACGCACACGTTGCCCGGTGCGCCGGAGTAGGCGACATGATCAAGGACGAGTAGGGGAGGCAGCATGGTGAGGAGCTGATCCGGTTCGCCACGCTCCAGCAGCTTCAAAATTACATTGGGGTCGCTCGACAAGCGCTGCGGCCGGTAGCCAGCCTTATCCCGTCGAGCACGTGGAGCCGCCGCTGCGGTTGAGTCGCTGGGCTTTCGAGTCGCGGTGCGGTTGGGAACTCGCTTCTTCGCCATGGATGTCCTTTAAGGTTAGAACGGCAGTGGTCGTGGTTGGGCATGTGCGCCTTTTGGGTGAACATGTTATCGGGCCCCTCTGGCACCTCGACCCTAATATACGAAATGGTACTTTAGAAGCCGTTGCAGAAGTTGATCCAGTCTTCTGGCGTGTTGCGTTGAGTAAGGCGCAGCTTAGATCGCTGTGACGTCAAGCGCTTGTGTTCGGGCAGGCGGTCAAGGCCCGGTACAGCGTTGCCCGGCTGACGCCCACGGCCGCGGCTACCTCACCGGCGGAGCGCCCGGCGGCCAGCAGGCTCTGTGCGGCGGCCAGCTTCGCCGGTGTCATCAGCGCGGGTCGTCCTCCGCGCCGGCCGCGGGCGACGGCTGCTTCGAGGCCTGCGGCGGTGCGCTCCCTGAGCAGGTCTCGCTCGAACTCGCCCAGGGCGCCGAAGAGGTGCAGCACCAGGCGTCCGGTGGCGGTGGTGGTGTCGATGGACTCCGTCAACGACTTGAAGCCCACTCCCCGCCTGTCCAGGTCGTCGATGAGCTGCAGCAGGTGGCGCAGCGAGCGGGCCAGGCGGTCCAGGCGCCAGACGACCAGCACGTCGCCGGGCCCCAGGCGGGCCAGGACGTCGTCCAGGGCGGGACGTGCGGCCAGCGCGCCGGAGGCGGTGTCGGTCCACACCCGGTAGCACCCGGCGGCGGTCAGGGCGTCGTGCTGCAGGGCGGGATCCTGCGCGGTGGTGGAGACGCGGGCGTAGCCGAGCAGGTGACCGGGCCGCCGGGTCGGCTGTTGATCGGATGCCCGGGTGGGTGCGGCACTAGGCGTGATCTTGGAGGCGGTGGCGGGGGTGCGGCTGGACACGCACGGGACCGTCTCAGAAAGCACCGACCGGCCGCTGGTGAGACGCACGTTTCGGACACGGGTTCTGAGACGGCGTGTCGCGGCTTTAAGACCACTCTCCCGGGGTGTCTCAGAAACGGTCGATGTGAGACGGCAGGTGGTGCGCGTCCAGTGGTAGTCGGTAGGCGATTACACGGAGGGCATGATGTCCCACGGATCACCGTCGGTGCCGTCGAAGGCCTTGGCCGCGCGCAGGTCGCGCAGGTCGGAACCGACCATGGTCTGCTCGTGTGCCGCACGCTGGGCTGGCGACTTGCCGGACCACATCAGCTCGTCGAGCTCCTCGTCGCCTTCGTGGCGGGTGCCGTGGTGGGCAACCTGCTGACGTAGGCAGTCCGCTACGGCCTTCTCGCCGACCTCACGCGCGTGCTCGAAGGCGCGTTGCACGTGCGGGCGGGGTCCAGGCCACGTCGCGGCGGGGTGCGAGTCGAGGTGCTGGTGGTAGCAGAGGAGCACCCCGTAGAGCAGCAGCTCCTCGCGTGTGCTGGCTTCGCTTGCCACGCGTGGGCCGATGAAGAACATGAGGCCGGCCATCCCGTAGAAGTAGCGGTCCTTCTCGACGGGGTCGTCCACCGCCAGGTGCAGCGGGCCGGTGTCGGACGCGGCATCCACCTCGGCCAGCCAGGTCTCCACGAAGCTGCTCAGGTCCGTCCCGGCGATCTCGTAGCTGGACCTCATCGCATGCTCATCTCGCGGCGCACGCCGGTGACGCTAACCGAGGTCGGGTCCCCTCTTGGGGCGAACGGCACTGAGCATGCAGTGGGCACCGGTTGCACGGGACGTGCGTCCCGGTGCCACTCCCCCACCGTCGGTGATCTCAACGCCACCGGCGGCAGAAGAGGCTGCCGATCGCGCGGATGGTCGCCGGCAGCTGCTTCGGGTCCTTCGCGGCGACCGTCTGCAGCACCGGCGTCAGCCGCCAGATCATCAGCACCACGGCGATGACGCCCAGGGCGGTGACGGCCACCCATGCGACGGCAAAGGCATCGGCCGCCGCGGGCGCGGACGGCAGCAGTGCGGCCGGGCCGGTTCCGGGCGGCAGGGTGGGCGAGGTGACCGGTGCCGGGATCATGCAGGTGCTCGGCGGGCTCGGGCAGGTCGTGTTCGTCATGCCGGCGGTCTCGACGGTCGGTGCTGGGAAACGGAGCGGGGCGGTCATGGGGCGCACCGTGGAGGTCGGCACCCCGTAGCGTCGCGGGCTCGTGAGCCCGCAACGGCGTGGCTCCCGCCGCGGGCACTGGCCCGCTGGTAGACATCGGGTAGCCACTGGTAGGCGGTGGCTAGTCCATATCTACCCGTCGCCGGTGAGGAGCTCGTCCGTGTTCACCCTCGCGATCGCCAACCAGAAGGGCGGGGTGGCGAAGACGACGACGGCGGCCAACCTCGCCGACGCCGCCGCCGAGCTCGGTGCGCATGTGCTGCTGGTGGACCTGGATCAGCAGGGCAACGCCACCGCCCTGACCGACGCCACCGCCCGCGTCTTCGACGGCAACGCCTTCGGCAAGCCGCAGCAGCTGACCGTCTCCGACGCCCTGTACGCCGCACAGGAGCGCGCCGGCGCCCCGGTGCAGGCCGGCACCGTGCACCAGGTTGCGGTGCCCGCCGGGCAGCACTGGTCGCCGCGGCTGCGGGTGGCGCCGGCCAACCAGGACCTCGCCGCCCGCAACGGTGAGACCTTCCCCGGTGCCGCCCAGCGCCTGGCGGTGGGCCTGCAGGAGCCACCGGGCCCGCTGGACCTGGTGGTGCTCGACTGTGGGCCCAGCCTCGGTGGGCTGTTCCTGGCCGCGATGCACGCCGCCGATGCGGTGGTGGTGGCCAGCGAGGCGGCCGACAACGCCCTGGAGGGCATCCCGCGCACCTTGGAGGTCCTCGCGCAGGTGCGCGCCGCCCGCGGTGGCGCCGCCCCGGCGCTGTTGGGGGTGCTGCCCACCGCGCTGGCGCGCGAGGCCCGTCAGGGCGAGCTGCTGGACTTCCTGCGCTCCTCGTACCCCGACGTGCTGGCCCCGGTGCCGCGGCGGGCGGTGGTGCGCCAGGCAGAGGGCGCCCACGCTCCCGTGCGCGCCTTCGGCGCCGCCGGCCGGGAGGTCGCCGACGTCTACCGCCAGCTGGCCGAGCACGTCCTGCACGTCGCCGGCGTCCGCCCGTCCGAGGAGGTCTCCTGATGCCCAAGCCCGCCACCCGCCTGCCGCAGGCCGCTCCCCCGGCGCCCGAGCCGGCGCCGATGCTCACCCCGGCGCCGGACAACGGTCGGCCCTTCGCCGAGCAGCCCGGCCAGCAGCCGGCCACCGGGCAGGCACCCACGCGCATCCCGCGCCGCGGCAAGCAGCTGGGTGCCCGCATCCCTACGGACCTGTACGAGCGGCTGGTCGCGTGTGCGCAGGCCACTCGCATCCCGCAGGGGCGGCTGATCGAGCGGGCCCTGGACGCGGAACTGAAGAGCCACGGGTTCTAGCCAGTGTCTACCCAATGGCTACCAAGTTGGTAGCCATTGGGTAGACGGTGGCTGAGCGTTGGCTAGACCGCAGAGTGCTCGGTGTCCTGGGATGCGGCCAGCTTCTTGGCCTCGTGCAGTAGGCGGCCGACGGTGCCGATGGGCACGTCCATCTCCGCGGCGATCTCGCGGTGCTTCAGGCCCTGGGCGCGCAGCTCCACGGCGCGGTCGCGGCGGGCCTTGGCCCGGGCGAGGAAGTCCTCGCGCGGCTCCGCCACCAGGCGCTTGACGGTCGCGGGGGAGACGCCGAAGTGGGCAGCGGCTTCTCGAGCGGTCATCTTCCGACGCGCCGGTCGCTGAGCACTCACAGCACGACCTCCGCCATCTGCTCTGCCGTCACCTTCCGACGAGTCAAGGATGCCTTAGCGGCGTTGCGGCGGCGTGCCTCCGTCTGAGCAGGTGTGCTGCTCTTGCCAGCCTTGCTTCGGGCAGTTGAGGCGCTGGGCTGGGCAGCGCGCTTCAGGCCGCGGGCGGTCTGTACGCGCACCAGGCCCTCGCGGGAGAGGTTGCGCCAGACCCAGCGCGCCACGGACTGCGCGGTGTGCCCGACCTCGGGCTGCGGCAGGGGCACGGCGAACTCGGTGTTGATGTTGATCGCCACCGCGGTGACGGTCTGCTCCCACTCCTGGCGGTCGTCGTAGCGGTAGCGCGCCGGGTAGGCCCAGGTGCGCAGCGCCTCGAAGAGGTGGTGGTTGCGGCCCAGGCCGCTCTGTTCGCGGGCGTGCTTGGGCAAGGAGCGCGGCAGCAGGGTGCCCAGGCCCTCGGCGAGCTCGCGCAGCTCGTAGGGGCGCGCTCGGCCCCAGTAGGGGTGCCAGCTTTCGTGGGTGGGGTTCTTCGTCAGCAGCCCGGCGTAGCCGGCGTCGCCGTCCAGGGCCCGGCGAAGGCCTTCTTGCACGCGGGCGGCCAGGGCCAGGGGGGCGGTGCGGGCGGCGTCGGTGCGGCACACGGGGGAGGAGAGCACCCAGCCGACGTGGCCGCGGCCGCTGACGCCCTCGGCGACCCAGGACGGCTCGGGGTGCTCCAGGGGGCGGCTGATGGCCCGCAGCAGGGTGTCGGGGTGGTCGACGTCGACGACGAGCATCGACAGCAGCGCCTTGGGGGAGTGCTCCAGGTAGCGGCGGGCCAGGGCATCAGGGCGGCTCTGCCGCCAGCACCCGCGGGTCAGGTCGTCGGTGGCCAGCGGGCGGCGCGGGGACCACGCATCGGTCCAACCCTGCGCGTCCAGCTGTGCGGCCTTCCCTGGCATGGCGCACACCGTGGCAGCAAGATCGCCGACCGTTGCCCGGACACGCCGACGGCTCCCCAACTTTCTTCGAGTGGCTCAATCAGGGCTAGCCAAATCAGGTAGTTCCGTCCAGACCGTGCGGAATCCGCCACTCCAGCCCACCCGCTGCCATCGTGAGGGAGCGCGGGGGCACCCCTTGCCGCAGGCCCTGCTGCTGCCCTGGTGGGCACCGATCCTCTCCGCTCTGCTCGCCGGTCTTCTCGGTCTGGGTGCCGGCCTCAGCAGCGTCTTCCTGACTCGGCGCTTCACCCGGGAGCAGCGCCAGCAGGACCAGCTCAACGAGCGACGTCTGGAGCAGCGCGACGTCCTGATCGAGCTCATCGACGCCGTCGAGCACTGGGCACCCCAGGCGGAGATGGCCTCGCTCCTCATGGGCAAGGGCACCTTCGACGACGTCCTGGAGTACGTCGACACCGACTCGGGCGAAGCCGTGCGGGAGTCGGTGCGTGAGCTACAGCGCGTGCTCGTGCGGTGCCGGCTCATCGTCACCGACCCCGAGCTGCGGCCGATGGTGCTGCAGATGGTCGCTCACCAGCTGCGCCAGGCCGACGAGATCAACGGGCCCCTCCTGGAGGTCGCCAAGCGTGGCGACGCGATGGAGGAGATCCTCGCCAGCATCCGCTTCTACAGGGACGTGAAGCTGCTCGCTGTGAAGATCCAGGAGAGCGCGTTGCGTCGCCTGGCTACGCCGCACTCGTGACGCGGAGGGTCTTCCGGGCGAGGGGCCGTTGCCGTGCGGGTGCGCGGCGCTGCGTACGGGGTGCTGAGCGCTGCTCTGGGCGGGCACGCGTAGTGCAAGAGGTGTGACCGATCAGGCGCCGCGTGAGTGCTGCGGCAGGTTGTCGGTGGTGTGGGCGGTGACGTCGTGCGGGCTGCTGCCGCCACGGTGGGCGGACGCGGCCAGTTGGTGCTGCGAGCTCGTTTCTGGCGGTGCTGGTCTACGCGGTCGCCCGTGCGGCGCTGGCGCGCCCAGCGCGACGGCGCCGCACGCCGCGTTCGAGCACCGCCACGCCGGTGTTCGTGCGGCCCGCTCAGGTGACGGTGCACCGCCGACCCCGGCGTGGCGACGACCACGACCACAACAACGACTGCGCCCACCACAACGGCGCTGCGGTGGGCGCGGGGGGGGGGGGGGGGGGGGGGGGGGGGGGGGGGGGGGGCGGGGGGGGGGGGGGGGGGGGGGGGGGGGGGGGGGGGGGCCGCGGGGGGGTGGGGGGGGGGTTTTTAAATAGCA